>JBEIFG010000093.1:0-7275 GCA_040382555.1 Chlamydiales bacterium
GTGTCAAATAGAGAAAAAGCTTCATGTTTAAATTCTAAAAGTGGATCTTTTTGACCTATGACTCGAAGATGCACTTCTGCTCTAAGATGATCGATATTTAATAAGTGTTCTTGCCAATGTTTGTCTATGTTGCGAATTAATAGGCTTCTTACCACCTCATTTAAAATAGCAAGAGCAGGAGCTTTATTTGTTTGCTCCGGCATCATATTTTGAATCTGCTCTATGGTTGATTGTTCTTTGGCCATCTTGATAGCAAAAGCATCTAGTACTTTATCAATGGCTATATTTTCTATATTTTCAATACTTCGAATCCCTTCATCAAAGGTGTTATTTTCAAAGGTCACAGGAAAATGCGTCATTAGCCAATCACTATAAGGATGTGTATTAAATTCCTGGCCAGATGCGGTTAGAAGTTTTGAACTCATTTGAACACATACACTCTCTAAGAGATCTTTAGCTATTGCAAGGGTATCTTCAGAGGTAAGTACTTGATTGCGGAAGGCATAGATCTCTGTTCTTTGCTTATTCATCACATCATCATACTCTAAGGTGTGTTTTCGCATGGTATAATTGCGCTGCTCAACGCGTTTTTGTGCGGTTTCTATTGATTTATTTAGAACCTTAGCACTAATAGCCTCACCTTCTGGGGGTCTGAAGCGCTGCAGGAATGCTGTGACCCTAGGAGAAGTAAATAGCCGCATTAATGAATCTTCGAAAGATACATAAAATTTAGATGTGCCGGGGTCACCAAGGCGAGCACATCTACCGCGTAGCTGGCGATCAATGCGACGGGACTGATGTCTAGTGGTTCCTACTACATGTAGTCCACCGATTTGAGCTACCCCAGGTTGTAATTTAATGTCAGTACCGCGCCCTGCCATATTTGTGGCCACAGTGATAGCACCCTCTTTCCCGGCATCAGCGATGATTTCAGCTTCTCGCGCATGGTTTTTAGCATTAAGTACGGTATGCTCGAGTTTATTCTGCTTTAAGATCCTCGATAATTTTTCTGAAACTTCTACCGACTCAGTGCCAATTAAAATAGGGCGGCCTTTTTTATGCACTTGCTCAATATCTCGGATGATTGCATTATATTTTTCCCTTTCGGTCATATAAATTTCATCATCAGAATCATCACGAAGACAGTGTTTATGAGTGGGAATAGCGACTACTTCCAGCTTATAAATCTCTTTAAACTCATTAGCCTCCGTCATAGCAGTACCGGTCATCCCAGCAAGCTTTTTGTATAACCTAAAATAGTTTTGCAGGGTGATCGTTGCGTAGGTTTGGGTTTCCCCTTGTATCTCCACACCTTCTTTAGCTTCAATAGCTTGATGTAATCCATCAGAAAAGCGACGGCCAGGCTGAGGCCTGCCAGTATTATCATCAATAATAACAATTTTCCCTTCATCTACGATGTAATCCACATCTTTTTCCATCAGAAGGTGAGCTCTAAGTAGTTGTCTTAAATTATGAGCTCTTTCTTTTCTGCGGCTATCTTCTTCTCTTAAGAGCACCTTTTGGTGTACTTTTTCTTGCTCATCGTATTCAGGGTGGTTATCAATTAACCCATACTCATGGCCTAAATCGAGCATAATAAAATCATTACCAGAGGTCTTCCCTTTTGAAGATTGAATCCAGGCGTGAATCCCTTTATCTGTTAGTTCATACTCCGAAGCTCTTTCATCAATAATCATATAAAGCTGCGATAGGAAATCAGATTTTTCTTCCTTGTTGGGTTCAGCATGAAAATAAGTTTCCCATTTTTCTAGCTCAGCACGGAAATCAGGGTCTTCTTTAATCTTTTTCACCACTTTGCTTTGGGGCATACCTTTGCTGATTAGCCATATATTTTTAATCGCTATAGAGCGCTCTTCTTCTTGTTCTTTTGTGGGTTTTGCTGAAGCATTAGCTGAAAAGATGGGGGCTAGCTTATCGATGGTTTTTTTGGCGTCAGTTGCTATTTTATTACAGTAATCTCTTTGTAGCCTGACAAGAGAAGCCACATCATCTTTTAGCTCGTCATACATTTGGGATGAGCGATTTGTGGGTCCCGAAATAATAAGAGGGGTTCTTGCTTCATCGATGAGAATCGAATCAATTTCGTCGACAATAGCAAAATAGTGGCCTCTTTGGCATTGATCTTGGAACGATTGAGCCATAGAGTTATCTCTTAGATAATCAAAGCCAAATTCTGAGGCTGTTCCGTAGACCACATCGTTTGCATAGACCTGTTTTCTAAATTGGGCGGGCGTAGAGTTCGTCAGAGCTTGGACAGTTAGCCCTAACCAGCGGAAAATCGCCCCTATCCAGTCACAGTCTCGCTGCGCCAAGTAGTCGTTTACTGTGATTAGGTGTGTGGGCTTACCAGTAAGAGCATTTAAGTATAGAGGCATCGACGCTGTAAGAGTTTTTCCCTCACCGGTTTGCATCTCAGATATAGCTCCATAGTGCATAGCTATCGCACCGAGCAGTTGCACATCATAAGGAACCATGTCCCATTTTTGAGAATATCCCGATACATGAACCTCTGTGCCGCACAATCTCCGGCAAGCATTTTTAACTGCAGCATAAGCCTCTGGCAATAAGTTATCTAAAGCCTCCCCTTGGGCTAGACGTTGCTTAAATTCTAAAGTTTTATGCTTAAGTTCATCGTCACTTAGAGATTTGAATCGTTCATCGATTTGATTGATTTGCTTTACTATTTTAGAGTACTTACGAAGCAATCGAGATTGAGCTGTACCGAAAATCTTTTTTATAAAGCCGACCATGTCTAATTTCCTCAAAGAATTGATAAAGAGTTACTGAGATTTAGGACAAAATTTAATTTATTGCCAGACAAAAACATAGTATCCATTGAACCTCGCTCTAATATGATAGCGTAATTTCTTGAAAAAATCAAAGTAATCCTGCAATCACATATGTATTAAATATTTGATTTTTAGTATGATTCGAGCTAAAAACGAGCTGCTTGCCAAAAAAGATTGTTTTAATACTCTGGCGTGAATTTTTAAATACATAGGGTGAAAAAATGAAAAAAAAACTTACCTCTTTGGTTGCTTGCTTTATTTGCTTAAGTTCTTTTGCAGACGAGGTAAAAGAAAAAGTAATCGTGTATACGGATATTGTGGGAGACTTATTCCACGCAGGGCATATTGAATTTTTAAAAAAAGCAAGAGGGTTTGGAGATTATTTGATTGTGGGAGTCCTTGCGGACGATGTGGTAGAGGGGTATAAGAGGTGCCCTATTTTAACCTTAGATGAAAGAGTTAAAATAGTTCAGGCTTGTAAGTATGTAGATGAGGTAATTGTGGCTCCTCCACTTAGGCTTACCAAAAAAATGATAGACGATATGAACATATCTTTTGTTGTACATGGGGATGACTTTTCCAAAGAATTATTAGAAGATCAGTACGGAGTTTCTCTAGAGCTAGGTATTTTTAAATCTGTTCCCTATACACCGGGTATTTCTACGACCCAAATTATTAGTAGAATAGTAGATAGATACGAGCAAGGGGAATTTGTTAAGAACAGGTAGCAAAAGCTATTCCTTTTACCGGTTCTAGCTAAAAAATCGGTAAAAGTATGTGAAATCCGGATCCAATCTTGAAAAAATAAATATTTTATATATGCTTAATTTTTGATGCTTTACTAAGCTAGCTCTTAAATAGTAGAAAAAAAACTGTTTTTTTATTTAGACTTAACTCAATTAATGCTGAGAGGCTGATTTGTCCTTAAATCTCATTCTTATACTAATTAAAAAATCTTTAAAAAAGAGAAGCACTCTAACCCTAAAAAAATAATTGCATTTTGCCCAGAGTCTTTTCATTGCATTTTTGTATTCTTTCAAAGATAAAGCAATCTGTTGCAAGCACTTTGAGATAAGTATGAAAATTTTAAAATATTTAAGTGTCCTTTTATATTTAAGTTCAATATTCCGTTTTTTTAGCCTGAATGCTGAATCGCCTGTTACTGAAGAACAACTATTCGATTTTTATAGAGATGAAGTAGATGCACTGGATAAATTAATTACAAACCAACAAAAGCGTCTTGAGAATCAAAAAGAGCTGAAAGATTTGATGATTTTATTTCGATTTCAAAAAGAATCATTCCGTAAGGGGGAGCAAACTCAAAAGTTAGCTTCTTCCATGGTGAATAATGCTAAAGCTATTTTGGCTCTGGTACAGCGAGAGCGAATAGCTCATTTATTTACGAGTGAATATTTAGAGGAGCTTGTGTTTTTTTCTACAGTAGTAGGCAAAAGCAAGCCGCAAAGGCCTTAGAAAATTTAGTAAAGTAAAATGGAAAAAATTATATTCGTTGACAGATCCTCTCGCAAGGAAGAAGTGGAGCAGGTTTATGGAGAGAAGTTAATCAAGCTGATGTACGGCTCTGGAGTTTTATCTTCATTGGTAAGTATACTTTTTAAGCCCTTGATATGTACCTCTCCTGTTTTTTCTCATCTATATGGGCTTTTGCAAAAAAGTGGGCTTAGTAAAAAAAAGGTTCTTCCTTTCATTAAGTATTTCAATATTGATGAAAAGGAGTTTTTAGATTCAGCAGATAGTTATAATTCTTTTAATGAATTTTTTACTAGAAAGTTGAATAAGAGTGTAAGGCCGATTGCGGGTGGAAATGATATTGCCATTCTGCCCGCGGATGCCAGATATCTTTTTTTCCCTCAGATAGAGCAAGCCGATGGATTTTTAGTAAAAGGAAAAAAATTTTCTCTATCTAGCTTATTGCAAGATGAAGCTTTAGCAAGATCTTACGAAAAGGGGTCCATGGTAATAGCCCGATTATGTCCTACAGACTATCATCGCTTTCATTTTCCTGTAAGCTGTATAGCAGGCCATCCTAAGCTAATCAATGGTGCTTTATTTTCTGTAAATCCCCTGGCTTTAAAAAAGAATATTTCTATTTTTACAGAAAATAAAAGAGTTTTAACTAAGCTTACAACGAGAAATTTCGGAACGGTGCTTTTTATTGAAGTGGGTGCAACTTGCGTAGGAGATATTCAGCAAACGTTTCAAATGGAAGAACCCCAGGCTAAAGGAGATGAAAAAGGATATTTTTCATTTGGAGGATCTTCATTAATATTATTATTTGAGCCTGGAAAAATTGCATTCGACCAGGACCTCTTGGAAGCTTCAAATAAAAAAATAGAGATAAAGGCTCTTATGGGACAGTCTATGGGCCGCAGTTTGTCTTTGCTATAAAATTGCATATGGGACAACTCTCAATTACATGACCTCTTGCGGGGCAAAATTTTCTGGCAAAGTAAATTATTTGAAGGTGCAGCTTTATCCAGGTATTCTTAGGAAAAATCGCTTTTAAATCCTTTTCCGTTTGAGCTACTGTTTTTCCTTTAGTTAGACCCCAACGCTTGGCACACCTATGAATATGTGTATCAATAGGAAAAGCTGGTATATTAAATGCTTGGATCATAACTACAGAAGCGGTTTTATGTCCTACTCCAGGTAAAGTTTCTAGCACTTCAAGAGTATCTGGAACCTTACCTTCATGTTTTTCTACTAAAATTTTAGATAGATTCCATATCGCCTTAGCTTTGCTTCTCCAAAGACCACAGGTTTTTATCATTTCTTCAATTTCAGAGATGGATAGGGTTACCATATCCAGAGGGGATGTTGCTTTTGCAAATAAAAAAGGGGTGATTTTGTTCACTCTTTCATCAGTACTTTGAGCAGAGAGCAGGACAGCTATTAATAGGGTAAAACTATTGGTATGAGAAAGCGGAATAGCAGGATTGGGGAAAAGCCGGTTGAGTGTATCAAGAATAAATGAAGCTTTTTCTTTTCTCTTCATTATTTGCCCACGCAAAATTTTGAGAAAATGGCCCCTAAAATTTCCTCATTAATATCTTTACCTATTATACCACCAAGCTCTTTTAGAGCGCGTCTCATATCAGATGAGATAAATTCGGGAGAAACCTCAGTATTCAGACCAGTTATTACATCATTCAAAGCACAAATAGCTTCCTCTAGCGCTTTTTTATGTCTTAAATTGGTAATAATCAACTCTTCTTGAGAAGGAGGTCCCTTTTTCCAAATAAGTTCCTTAATTGCTTCTTTGAGTTTAGATAATCCCAGGCTATGTTTAGCAGATATTTTAACTGCCGGTAATTGAAAATCTTCTGGCAAAGGATCTGAAATATCACATTTATTCCAAACTAGAATGGTTTTATTTTTAGGAGCGGAGGCAAGAAGGAGTTGCTCAGACTCATTTACTTCTTGGCTGACGTCAAGAAGTAAAAGAACTAAATCAGCTTCTTCCATAGCCTTTTTTGAGCGCTTTATCCCTTCTTTTTCCACAATTTCTTCCGTTTCTCTTATTCCTGCAGTGTCTTTAATTTTGAAATGCAGCCCAGCAAGATATAAATCATCTTCAAGCACGTCTCTTGTCGTGCCAGGGATATCTGTTACAATAGCCCTCTCTTTACCGAGAAGAGTATTCATTAACGAGGATTTGCCAGCGTTTGGTGGGCCTATAAGGCAAAGGTTTAATCCCTCTTTAATGATTTGACCCTCATGAAATGTATCGGCCAATAGCTTCATTTGCTTCATAACGGATAGAAGCATAGCTAAAATTTCTTCTTTGCTAGCAAATTCTAAGCCTTCTTCTGGAAAATCTACCCATGCTTCCAAAATAGCAGCAATGTCAAAGAGTTCTTTTTGAAAGGTTTGAATTTTTTTAGAAAGAGAGCCTTGAAGCTGTTCTTCCGCTTTTTTAAGAGCCAATTCATTTTTTGCTCCAATGAGCTCTTGTACAGCTTCAGCTTGGGCCAGATCCATTTTTCCGTTCATAAATGCTTTAAAAGAAAACTCCCCTGGCATTGCAGGTCGTGCTCCAGCATTCATAGCAGTCTCAAGAATTTTTTTAGTGACTAAACTGCCTCCATGACAGTGAATTTCAACAGTATCTTCTCCTGTAAAAGATCTTGAGCCCAGCATTACCAGAACTAAGACTTCATCTAACAAATTTCCCTGTAAGTCTTTAATTTTTCCAAGGTGAGCAGTATGAGAAGCATAATTTTGAATAGGACCTGAAAAAATTTTAGACACAACCGAAAGGCTGTCTTTGCCGCTTACTCTTATGATGGCCACGCCACCTTCTCCCGGTGGAGTAGATATGGCTGCTATCGTTTCTTGGGGTGAATAGGCTTTATGGATATATTGCATGACTTGGTATAAAGGTTGATGGTAAATTTATGGATTAGGTAGCTGGGATTTTGGGTTTGAAAAGACGTGAATACAA
>JBEIFG010000094.1:0-7219 GCA_040382555.1 Chlamydiales bacterium
AATTGAGAGATGTTATTTCTCATAAAAATCGAAACATTATGCCATAAATGAATTTATTGAAATAAGCTATTAGATCTAATATAGATTCTCCTAAATAATATTAAATTCATTATAATTACTTGAATTTATTAATCTATTACTTTAAAATAACTAAAATTATTTATTTTAAGGAGCGCCCATGTCTCACCTGGTGCAATTAAATTCTCTAAACTTTCGATTCGCTCTCTTTTTAGATAAATTCGCTATCGATAGTAATTTAAATATTGAAAACCAGAGATTCAAACCACATGAGCTATTCATTATAAAACCAATAGCTTGCGCAGCAAGCCTTGTGGTAGCAGTAGCGGAATAAGTTGCCACCCTCGCCCTGTCTGTGATTTCATTTCTAGTATATACATCTACAAAGCGCACAGATGAATTTTTTAGAAACCTTAGTGTGAGTTTTTGGTCCTATGGCCTGCAAAGTCTTGAAATGTTGTCCTATATCTTTCATAGATGCTTTGGATATGCTCCAGCTATACTTTTGGATGATCAAATTCAAATAAACAACAAGTATCTTCATCTGATAGAAGCAAATAATCATTCAAAGGATTTGCTCAGAATCATTTACGGCGATATGGTAAGTGACGCAGCATTGATAAAAAGCATAGAAAAAGCAAACAGAAATGAACTTATCTCCTTAAATCCTAGACTCCTGGATTCAAGTTCTTAACGCACCTATCAGGTTTTTTTAAATTTTTTTATTGATATCGTCTATCCTAAAACCTTTCTAGGCCTGTTATTTAACCGGTATCGAGCAAGCCTAATCTCCTCTAAGGCAACTTTATTAAAATCTTTCCCTTAGGAAAAATGCTGCCTAATAAGACCATTCGTATTCTCATTCATTCCTATTTGCCTTGGACTATTGGGAACGGCATTTGAAGGGAAGATTGATTGGAATCGTCTTATTGAGGATAGTTCTTTTTTTTCTACACCATTGGGAGAATCTGAGATATATCAAGGCTATAAAGGCAAGGGCTTCCTTATGCATTTATTTATTGATGCAAAAGGATTATGTTTGGCAATGACCTCAACCATTGTGAACGGGAACAAGCGGAAGGAGTTTTTAAAGCTAATCGAACGTGTAAAAGGGCTGACAGGGATATGAACAGTGCTGAACTGGTACAGGAGTTATTGAATAAGGGATTTTTTCCAGGAAATACAGACGATTGATGCTTCGATGGGAAAGAAGATGAGAAGTATGAAATGCAACGACTCAGATCATGGAGTGGATTAAAAATTTATTGAGATTAGATTCTTAGGACAAAAATGAAGAAAGAAACAAGATGCTATGCTAACATTTAAAATTATGAGCACACTACTAAGCATACAATCACTGCATAAAAGTTTCGGACCTCAAATTCTCTTCGAAGATTTAAGTTTTTCAATTATGTCCGGAGATAAAATAGGTCTGTTAGGACCAAACGGTGCCGGCAAGTCTACCCTTCTTAAAATCCTTATGGGGCTAGAACCTTCGGATGAAGGTATTATTTCTAAAAAACAAAACCTTAAAATAGGATATTGTAGTCAATCCCCTACCTTCTCTTCTAAAACTGTAGAGGAGGTTGCAGTATCTTCCTTACCTCAATCTCAAAGAGAGGAGGCTCTTTATAGAGCTAGAGCTCTCTTAAGCAAGGCTCAATTTGAAGATTTCTCAATGGATAGCTCAAAGCTTTCTGGAGGATGGAAAAAACGACTAGATCTTGTTCGAGCTCTGGTAGAAGAGCCTGATCTCCTACTTCTAGATGAACCTACCAACCACTTAGATCTTGAGGGAATCCTTTGGCTTGAAAAATTTTTAAGTAGGGAAAAAGTATCCCTTTTAATTGTTAGTCACGACCGCTCTTTTTTACAAAATATGTGCACTAAAATACTTGAACTCAACTGCTGTTTTCCAGATGGCATATTCAGCTCAGAGGGGGACTTGAGTACTTTTCTTGAGAGAAAACAAACTTTTCTGATGGGACAGCTTGAACAAGAAAGAAGCTTAAAGACCACACTCCGAGATGAAATTGAATGGCTAAGAAGATCTCCAAAGGCTAGAACTAGTAAATCAAAATCTAGAGTTGAAAAAGCACATGAAATGATAGCAGAGTTGCAAAAGCTTAAAGAGCGAAACAAAAAACCTAAAGTAAAAATCGAATTCAATGCATCAGAAAGAGAAACCCGCAAGCTGGTAACGGCACACAATCTAACTAAGACAATGAATGCGAAAACTCTTTTTAAAGGGGTAGATCTTCTTCTGTCCCCTGGAACTCGAATAGGCATTGTTGGAAAAAATGGCACTGGCAAAACTACACTACTAAAAATTCTCGCTCAGCAAATCACACCTGATATGGGCACCTTAAAATATGCCGATGACCTTAAACTTGTGTACTTTGACCAGCATAGGGAGCAATTATCCCCTAACCTCACTCTCAAGGAAGCTCTTTGCGAAAATGGTGACACGGTAAATTATCGAGGCCAACCGATTCATGTCAATGGATGGGCGGAAAGATTCTTATTTAGCTCAGAGCGATTAATGCTTCCCGTTCGATGCCTTTCCGGAGGGGAAAGAGCTAGAATTTTAATAGCTAAACTCATGCTTAAGCCAGCGGATATTTTATTTCTTGATGAGCCCACAAATGATCTGGATATTCCAACACTTGAAGTTTTAGAAGAAAGCTTGAGAGAATTCCCTGGAGCTGTTGTATTAATATCTCATGATCGCTGTCTTATGGATAATATCTGCAATCAAATCTTAAGTTTGGGAGCGGAATCTGACCCTAGTCTATATACAAGCTACTCACAGTGGGAAGTATCACGAAAAGAACAATCTTCCGCAAAAGCAAGTGCGACTTCTACTAAAAAAGAAGAAGAAAAAAAGTCTCGTCCAAAAAAATTGTCCTTTAATGAACAACGAGAACTAGCCGGCATGGAGAAATCCATTGAAGCTGCCGAACAAAATCTTACAAAAATAATCAAGGAATCACAAGAAAATACCGATCCCAAAGAGGCTCTTAAAATATATGAAAAGCTAGCTAAAGCTCAAGAGCAATTAGATCATCTATTTCATCGCTGGGAGGAATTAGAAAATAAATCCCAAGGAGATTAAATAAACCTCTTGAGATTGCAATGTTTAGCTCTAACTGGTAGAACCAGAATTAGGTAAGGAGAAATCATGAAAAAGATAAGGGCTAAGGGTATTATCGTTGCACTGTTCGGAGCCTCTATAACTAGTCTATCCGTATATGCTTCCAATTATCTTAAAGGTATACAAGGTTTTTACAAGGGAATTAGTTCCATTTTTAGTAAAAGCCCTTTTAGTGGTTTTTTAGGGGGACAATTCAAAGATCACCTATACTCCTGGGATGCCTTGATTCGTGGATGTTTTTGGACAGGAATCGCTATATTCATATTGGGATCTTTGATGATTACACTAGGAAAAGCAAACCGTCATTAAAATCCTTGTTTACAAAAACGAACTGCGAAGTCAGCGATTCTTTTTAATTCTTCTATAGTTGCTTCAGAATCATAGCCAGGAATCCATTCTGGGGCAGGTAAAATGTCAGAAGTAATCAAAAGAGACAATGCCTCCACTCCCCTTTTTTGGGTGATAGCGTACAGAGCTGCTGTTTCAAAATCCAAAATATCTGCTGGAGGCATGGGGTCCATTTTCATTTTTTGCTCAGAAGGTAGAAAAAAAAGGTCTGAACTTATACAACTTGCCGCGCGAGGAATAATACCTTCTTTTAAAGAATACAGATCTAAAAAATTTTTAAGCTGTTTACCTAGCTCTACTGGTTCTTTTTTTTGTTGATAAAAGGCGCTTACTCCATCGACACCTAATGCTTTATGCACTAAAATACAGGAATGAATGGGCAATTCTGAGGTAAGTACGCAACCAACTCCTACCATAATAAAACGCTTTACCCCCCAAGCAATAAGCTCTTCGAGTTTTATGGCCAGGGCGGCAGCACCAAAACCATATCCGCTGCATAAAGCAACAGAAGAGTGATCTAAAAAAGCGACTTTCGAAAGAAAACCTTTTCCATAATGATGAACATACTCTGAAAGAAGGTATTGGGAAATCATTTTTTGCGGCAAAAAAATAACTGTTTGGGGCAATTTTTCTTTGCAAGGATATTCTCCTTTACTCCGCAGGGCATCTATATACATATCCGTACTTAGTAAGACTTCAAAAAACTCCATTTATTTCCTTAACCCGTTTATTATTGCTAAATTTACTTTATACATTTTTTTATAATATTTCCAAAGGAGCAGAATATGAATTGTTGGAGCTGTGGAGCTGAGATCCTTACCTCCTTGGGAGGCAAAATTTCTTTTCGTGCTTATTGTAACAAATGCCAAATACCTTTGCATGCTTGTATGGGATGTAAGTACTACAAACCTGGCATGCGAAATGACTGCATGATACCAGACACAGAATCAATCGCTGATAAACAGGCTATAAATTTTTGCGAAGACTTTATCCCCCATGGGAAAAAAAATATCCAGCAAGAAAAATCCTCTGCTAAGAAATTCAACGATCTTTTTAAAGATTCTTGAAAGAGATATTTGAACTTTAAAGAAATTCTTTTTAAGGTAAAAAAAAGTAAAGAGAGTTTTTATATGATGCGATGTAAAGCTTATGGATCCACCTCAGCGAGTGCATCCTTGTCTCTTTTAGACATAGAGAGAAGGGATATGGGACCTTTAGATATCCTGGTGGAAATACTATTTTGTGGAGTATGCCATAGCGATCTTCACATAGCTAAAAATGAATGGGGACACACTCAGTACCCGGTAGTACCAGGTCATGAAATTATTGGAAAAATTATAGGTTTAGGAACAAATGTTCAAAAACACAAACTGGGTGATATTGTAGGAATAGGTTGCATTGTAGGATCTTGCGGAAATTGTCCTAGCTGCTCCTCTCACTTGGAGCAATATTGTGATCAAGGATTTACCTTAGTATTTAACTCCACGGATAAGCATTCTGGTATAACTAATTTTGGAGGATTTTCAAAACAGATAGTAGTTTCTGAAAAATATGCTGTAAATATACCCTCTTCCCTACAGCAGCATCTACCACGAGTTGCTCCCCTTCTTTGTGCAGGCATTACCACATACTCCCCACTGTCTAACTGGAAAGTGAGTAACAAAACAAAATGCGCAATCATTGGGCTAGGCGGGCTTGGGCACATGGCTTTAAAATTAGCTAAAGCGATGCAAGCTCATACTACGATATTTACCTCTTCTTCTAGCAAAATCTTAGAAGCATTGCGCCTTGGGGCCGATGAATGTATTGTTACCTCTGATAAGGATTCTATGAAACAACAGGAAGGTAAATATGATTTTATTTTGAATACCATTTCAAGTGATCATAATTTACAATCATTTCTTAGCCTCTTAAAAAGAGATGGGTCTATGTGCATGGTGGGGCTACCTGGCAGTCCCTACAGAGAGCTTTGTATGGATTCACTTATACATAAAAGACTATCTCTATGTGGATCCTTGATAGGGAGCATCAAAGAAACAGAGGAAATGCTAAATTTTTGTGCTCAACATAATATTCTTGCAGAGGTTGAAGTGATTCCTGTACAGGATATAAATATAGCCTTTGAGCGCATGAAGCAGGGTGATATAAAATTTCGATTCGTAGTTGATATGAATAGCTTATAACCGCTAAAAAAGAGAATCTAAATGAATAAATTAAAAACATTGGGTATTATCGGTATTCTTGTAGGAGCAGGTGCGTACTACGGATCGTATGAAATTAATGAACAACTCAATGCGGGAAGACAAAAAATTCAAAATGCTCAAAAATCGATAGACCAAGGAAAAGATTTACTTTCTCAAACGCACGTACCTAACGTTTTAACAAAGCCCTTTACTGGGGCGGCAGAAAAAAAAATCAGTGAAGGCCAAGAGGAAATCAATAGATATGAAAAAATTTCCTCTTTTTTAAAAAATACAGGAATTATTTTGCTTTTACTTGGAGCTGCTGGGGTCTTTTTTGGTTTTTTTAACAAGGCTAAAAAATAATTAGAGCATATGGATAAAATCGTAGTAGAATTTCTTAAGAGTGGATGCGGCGCCTTAGGCGCTATTGGAAATATCCAAAATATCTTATGTGGTAATTTTCCGGATCATTTATGTTTGAATTATTTTCAGTCCAAGGAATATGCGTGTGGATTTGGCTACGGTTCACCTAAAGACCTAGACTCTATAGGAGAGTCAATCCTTGTGAATGGCACTTGCTACACTCAAAGCACAGATCCAGATTCAGAGCTATATAATAAACTTATCCATGGACAAGAATTTCTTACCTCCAATTATTTTCTTGTTTCACAAGGAAGTGCTCCTACATTTAGTGCAAAAGGATCAGACGTCCAACTAGAGATAGAAGCTTTATTCAAAATGCTAGTAAACGCAATAAAAACACCCATAGCAATCAGTGGATTAGTTACATTTGAAACCCTTCGAGGATCATGTATGGGCAAGGCCCCCATACATAAAAAATTGATTTTTGAAAATAAATCGGAATATTTTCCCTTTTCTGAAATCCACAAAAATAAGACCTGCGCATTTATTATGGGTGTGGTAAGTGATCCTTCTGAGAGTAGCTGGGAAATTATAAATAAAAAGCTTCAAACAGTGACATGTAAAAGTCCTCTAGAGGATACTCCAAGCTTACTTCAACATATTCATGTTCTAATCTTAGATGGGCCTTGTAAATCAGAAGAATCAATATCTTCATCCATAGCGGCTCAGTGCATTCATTTAGCTCTCAAAGGATCTGTGATTTTAAATCTAAATTTAAATATTTTTCCTATTAAAGATATTAAAGATTTTGGAAGTCATTTAATTTGAAAGATTAATGTACATAGATTTCATAGGTTCAAAAGATTTCCTATGAATAGGACATGGACCCATTTTTGTTAAAGCTTCAATGTGATCTTTTGTTCCATATCCTTTGTGCTTTCCAAATCCATAGCCAGGATATTGTGCTTCATATTGATCCATGATATTATCCCGAGTTTCTTTTGCAATTACGGAAGCCATCGAAATAGAATGCGAAAGGCTATCCCCTTTTACAATAGCTTGGGATCGATAGGACCAATTGGGTATTTGATTTCCATCTACCAAAATAAAATCAGCAGAGGAAGAAAGGTTGGATACAGCGATTTGCATGGCC
>JBEIFG010000095.1:0-7190 GCA_040382555.1 Chlamydiales bacterium
CTTCATCCTAATAATGATGCAGAGCTAATTTCTCTCATTCACAAAAAATGTAAAAAGTGGAAAAAAATTCAAAATAAAACCGCATGACTTACTTGATCTTGATAAGCTACAGAAACATCTGTACTAGCACCAGATGTATCTAGCATTTTCTTAAGGATACTTATAGCAAGATCAGGGGCATTGCACTCGGAAGAGAGGTGTGCAAGAAAAATATACTTTAAATTTTTATGTAAGATGGACTGAACTAGTTTTGCACATGCTTCATTAGATAGGTGCCCTTGTCTACTAAGCACCCTTTGCTTATAGACCATAGGCCGTGCAGATGCATGTACCATTTCTGGTTGATGATTGGCTTCGATATATAAATAATCGCAATTTCTTAATTGATTTTCTACTAAAGTGGATGCAAAACCTAGATCAGCACAGACTCCTATTTTGATTCCATTAAATGAAAAGGTAAAGGCAACAGGATCTGCAGCATCATGCTGCACACTAAAAGGATGTATTTCTATATCTCCATACTCAAAGGTCTCTCCTGTAGAAAAAATCTTAAACTTTAAAGGAACTTGTGCTTGTGAAAGGATCGCTTTTGCCGTATCACTATTGGCAAAAATGGGAATATTCCATTTTGAGCATAGAACGAATAGACCGCGAATATGATCTATGTGCTCATGAGTTACCAAAATAGCATCTATGTCTTTAATATCTACACCGATTTGATTCAGCCTTGCAATAATTGACTTTGCACTTAAGCCCGCATCTACTAGAAGTTTCGTAGTCTCTGTTCCTATATATATACTATTTCCCTTAGATCCAGAAGCTAGCGGACAAAAACCCTTCATCGCAGATTTACCAGTTTGAGTTATCGAATGAAAAGAGTTTATGCTGCTTTTAAACTAACTTTCAATAACAAAAATATCATCATGTAAACCTTAGTCAACAAATTGCATTTAGCTATTTTTTAAAAACTTCAATAAAAATTCTCTTAAAAAAACATAAATATTGACAAATTAATAAATAGATAATTTATAAGAAAAATAATTGTGTAAATATTCTTGAATAACTAAATTTTAAATGTGGCGAGTATATGTTTGGATCAAATGAAGAAATTCTAGAGGAACTAGATTCTACATTGAATCAGCTAATCACAAATGTAAGAACATTTGAAAAAGTTGCTGTTTCTGACCTTAGCGAAGATGAAATATACGCTATTCAATGTACACAAGAGAGTTTGATGGCCAGATTCATTCACATGAACGAATTGATAAAAGATAAAGACAGAAAAAAGATAGAAAACAAAAAGAATAGTGAGCTTAATGCCCTATATGTAAAACTCGAAGCATTTTCTCAAGTTAACTCAACATTATATAAAAAAGTTTCGAGCAGTTTAAATACCACGGGCCCTTTAGTAAAAAAGAAGCCCCGAATAGGTAAGAACAGAAAAAGACTAAAAATTGGCTAAAGCTCTGATTGCTTTTTCTACATCTTTTAATTGAGGCAACACCTCATCTTCCAAACGCTTACAATAAGGCACCATACAATTTTTTCCTGTTATTCTTTGCACAGGAGCGTCTAAATATGCAAATGCCTCTTCGATGATTTTTGCGCTTATTTCTGCACCAAGACCCGCATGACCCGGAGCTTCGTGAGCAATCAAACATTTTCCTGTTTTTTTAACAGATTGAATCACTGTCTCCATATCCAATGGAACTATGGATCTAAGATCAATAACTTCCACAAAGATACCCTCAGCGGCAAGAGCATCTGCCACTTGAGTAGCCATAAATACGAGCATACCCCAGCAAACTACCGTAACATGCGTACCCTGTCTTATAATTTTCGCTTTTCCAAGTGGAAGTATTTCATCGGATAAAGGCTCTTTTCTTGCGCAAAAGACCCTTTGGCGATACAAAGCTTTATGCTCAAGGATGACTACAGGATTCGGATCTTCAATAGCGGCTTTTAATAACTTTTTAGCATCTGCTGCATTGCTGGGTATTACTACTTTTATACCTGGGCAGTGGGATAGAAAGGCTTCTATACTTTGAGAATGGTATGGACCACCTTGTATGTATCCCCCATAAGGCATGCGCAGAACCACAGGACAATTCCATTCACCATTTGATCGATAGTAAATACTTGCTAATTCATTCATTAACTGGTTCATACCAGTCCAGATATAATCTGCAAACTGGACTTCTGCTACTGGCTTTAATCCGGTAAAAGACATCCCAATAGCAAGACCTATAATCGTGGATTCTGCAAGAGGAGTATTAAAACATCTATCTACACCATATTTGGATGTAAGAGATCTTGTTACTCCAAAAACCCCACCTTTGCCAAAGGCTACATCCTGTCCGAAGACCACAATATCCTCATTTAGATCCATAGCTTCATCCAGGCCATGATTAATGGCGTCCACCATAACTACAGCTTCTGGATCAGATGAGGTATCTTCTGCGCTATGCGAAATTTCTGAAATATGAAAGTCTTTAAATACTTTAGTGTCAGCAGATTCAACTGCGGGGTAAGGAATCTTATCTGCTTCTTCTGCAGCAGTTTCTACCTTTTTAAAGCAGGAGGCTTTAAGCAAGGTAATTTCTTCCGAAGTAGCTATCTGTTGCGTGAGTATCCACGACTCAAATCTTGGAATAGGATCTAAAGCTTTTTCCTCATCCATAACCTCTTTGGTTTTATACTTAGCTGGGTCATCACTGCTGCTATGGGCTCCGATTCTTGGAATTTTAGCAAGTATCAAAGATGGACCTTGTCCACTTCTGCCTTTCATCACAGCTGCAGATAGAGCTTTTGAAACTTGCTCATAGTCACAACCGTCAATTTCATGCACAGCAAGCCCTTGATAACCACGTGCTATACCGGCTATAGACCCCCCGGTTGTTTGATCATGAACAGGAACTGAAATAGCCCACCCATTATCCTGAACCACAAAGATAACACCTAGCTTATGTAGGCAGGAAAAATTTAAAGCTTCATGAAAATCACCTTGAGAAGTAGCTCCATCGCCTGAAGAAACATAAACTACCTCATCTTTACCTTGTATTTGCAAACCTTTGGCAACGCCAACAGCTTGTAAAAATTGTGAGCCAACTACAGAGGACTGGCATGGGAGTCTTAACTCTTTATGGGAAAAATGCTCAGGCATCATTCTACCACCGGAGTGGTGTGGAACATCTCGTGTTAAAAAAGCCCCGAATAAATTTATTAGATCACATCCTATACCAATAGCAAATGCTCTATCTCTATAGTAGGGTAGTGCCCAGTCTTTTTTTGATTCAAGAGCTAATCCTGCTGCGCATCCTATCATCTCATGACCACAAACAGACAAATGAAAGGTCCCTCCTTTATTTTGACGCACTAGCTTTGACATTTTTTCGTCAGTAAAGCGAGTAACGTACATTGCCTCAAGAAGCTTTAAAGCTTTTTGACTTGAGAAGGAAAACTGATGGACTTTTTCAAAAAGAATGTTTGTTTCTAACGCCATGTTATTTCTTTTGCTTCTTTTGGATATGCGTTACAGTTTTTATAGACGGCTTAGCAGGAGCCATCTCTTGATCCTGAGACGCTGATTTAGACTCTTTTTCTCTTTTTTTAGGGAGAAACTCTTTAGCCACTCCAGTGATCTTACTACCTGAAGAGTCCTCTTCTTCCATTTCACCCAACTCTTTGCTTACAGATCGTACGAGTTTATCCTCTTTGTCATGACCGGTAATCTCATGAATATCACTAAGTCTGCTAGAAAGATGTCGTAGAGATTCTAATCTTTCAGATAAAGCTTGAAGTTTTGCATCGACTTTGACCCTTGAACTTCCTCTAAGGCTTGCTAGCAACTGAGCTTCGTTGTCATAGCGAGCTGAGAAGGTCACTGAGCTGGCAGATGAAATATCGGGCAGATATAAAAACTGCAGCACTGGCTGGGGTACGGTAGTATACATGTCAACGGTTACTTGCGGCTCTGTTTCTACTTTTATGACCTGCTTAGGAGGTCGTCCCCTTTTTGGTCTGGGATTTAGTGCTTCGTTAGAGTAGTAGGTTTTAGCTTTAGCGGATAGAGCTTCTCGAGCTGCCACTACGTCTTTGGAAACTTTTACATCAAAAAGATGTCTTTTTACTTTTTCCATTACATTTTTTGTAAGATCTAAATCTTCTTCAAAAACAAAGAAAATATTTTGATTTCTTAACCATTCGATAATTCGAATTCTAGATCTTTCTTGATAGTACTGTTGCCACTTTTCTAGCTCAGTGAGATGATCATAAATAAATTCTAAAAAGTTTTCCCTAGCTTCTTTAGATTGAATGATATCAAGTAATTTTTCTTTGGTATCTATATCGTAAACTTTTTCATTTACAAAACCTTCCATAAACTTCTTAGTTTCGTAAAAAGTCATTTTGGGAATTAAACAATATCGATCCGCATGACCGATAATTTCTTGATCGAGGTCCTCAAGTTCTTTATGTCCTTTGTCAAGATCAACAAAAACAATAAACCCTTCTACCTTATCCAGATAAAAATCACGTTCGTCATCAGATTTAGCAAAAGCGTCCATTAAACGGTGGAAGCGAAGAAGAAGCGGATTTTGCGCTTGCGGATACGATTTACTCATAGATTTCCCTTACAAAACAGTGTGAATAGATTACCATATTAAAAGAGCTACTTCAAGGGCAAATAAATTCTTTCCCCTTAAGAAGATCTTTCAAACAAAATTTCTTTTTTAATTGTGTGTTTATATCTAAGAAACACACTAAATGCCAGCAACATGCAAAATGAGGCAATTGCAGGGGATAAAAACGGAAATTTTATAATTAATGAGCCTGAAAAAAATGGAGACAACCCTATTGCTGCCCATTGAACAGAGTTGTATACCCCTAAAACCTCCCCTTGATTTTCTTTGGAAGAAATATTTGAAATCAAAGAAGCGGCTGAAGGGTAGATGGCGGATTCAAAAAAAGCTAAAAAGGGCAGTAAAAAATAAAGCTGAAAAGAATTTTTGATAAAGCAGAGTATCGCTAATAAAATCGAAAAAATCAAAAAAGAGAACATCATAAGATTTTGAGATGAAAATCTCTTAGCAAAAGGCCGTATCAAGTACCCTTGGCAAATAGCTACCCACAAACCCACACAGGCGAAAAAATTACCTATATCTTCAACGTGAAATGATAGCCTATCCATTAAAAAGATAGGGGTAAACTCATTAAAAAAGCCCCAGCCAAAGCAAAACAAAAACATTACCAAAAAAATTTTTTTAAGGTTGGGATGAGTAAATGCTTTTACAAGATCTTGGCAGCCTGCAAAAAAAGATATTTTTTTGCGATTAGGGGCAAAAACACTCTCCCTAACAAAAATAACGACCATAGAAAGATTAATCACACACAAGGATCCAGCAAGGATGAAGGGTCCGGTCCAGGACGTATTTCCGCTTCCAAAAAATACAGAGCATTTTCCGCCTATCCACGGTCCGAGAATAAATCCCAGACCCCAGGACATTCCAAGCAATCCAAAATTTTTGACTTTATCTTCTTCCTTAGTTTCATCTGCGATATAAGATTGCGCTATGGGATAATTTCCGGCAGCTACCCCAGCAAGAAGCCTTGAGAGAAAAAAAAGAAAGATATTGGCTTTTAAAAGACTGAAAATACCGATTAGGTAGCTAAAAAGAGCTAGTATTATAGTAGAAACTATAATTTTTTTTCTTCCAATTCGATCAGAGATAGCACCCAGTATAGGACTTCCGAAAAATTGACCTAAGCAAAAAAAGGCAATAAGTAGACTGTAAGACCAACCTCTCATTTCTTGAGAAATCTCTGAAGACATCATGGCACTAGCTTCTAAAATGAGAGGACCTAGCATGGGCATAACTAAGCCAAAGCCGAGCGTATCGATAAAAACGGTAAATAATAAAGGTAAAAATTTCATGAAAAACTTAAATTATATTTTGACTAAATTATAAGAGCTCTAGGACTAAAAAGCAATCTTAGCAAAATGTGAAGGATTGACATTTTGCAAATCAACTTCTAATATTTAAGCACTATACTTATTTCTCATTAATTTATTTTCTGTTACTGGAGTTTCTAAATGATCGATATAAAATTAATTCGAAAAGAAAAAGATGCAGTAGAAGCAAAACTGAAAACTAAAGATCCAGATGTTAACCTATCTCCTATCCTTTCTCTTGACGAAAGAATTCGCGTTCTTAAAGTTACAGCTGAAGAGCTTAAAGCTACAAGAAACCATGTTTCAAAAGAAATTGGGGAAAGAAAAAGAAACAGACAGGATGCTTCTGATCTGATGTCTGAAGTATCAGGTCTTGGAGATAAAATATCTATTCTTGATCAAGAATTAATGAATCTCGATCAAGAGCTACATCAAAAATTAGCTTGTCTTCCTAACCTTCCAATGGAAGGGATTAAAGTAGCTATGGATCCCAAAGAGAATGTGTGTATCAAAGAAATTGGGCAAAAAAGAGAATTTAATTTCCAGCCAAAAAATCATGTAGAGCTAAATGAAAAGCTACATTTATTTGACTTTCAAAGAGCTGCTAAAGTAGCTGGAAGTGGGTGGCCTTCCTACAGAGGATTAGGTGCAAGACTAGAGTGGGCGTTGTTGAATTACATGCTTGACACTCATATTTCCAATGGTTTTGAAATGTGGATGGTACCTCATTTAGTCCGCCCCGAGGTCATGTTTGGATCTGGTCAATTACCCAAATTTGAAAAGCAACTTTTTAAAATTTATGATAATGACTATGAGCTTTTTATGATACCAACTTCGGAGGTAGCTTTAAATGGTCTACACATCGATGAAATTTTTAAAGAAGAAGAACTGCCGAAAAAATACTGCTGCTACACCCCTTGTTTTCGTAGGGAAGCTGGGGCAGCTGGATCTCAGGAGCGGGGCTTGATACGAGTTCATCAATTCAATAAAGTAGAAATGTTTTGCTTTACCACACCTCAGCAGAGCGAAGAGGTCTTCCAGCAAATGCAAGCATCCGCAGAGTCTATATTAAAGGGTCTTTGCCTTCACTTCAGAAGTATGCTTTTGGTTACAGGAGACATGTCATTTGCAGCGGCTAAAACGGTGGACGTGGAAGCTTGGCTACCTGGACAAAATCGGTACTATGAAGTATCCTCCGTTTCTAACTGCACAGACTTTCAATCTAGAAGATCTCAAATTC
>JBEIFG010000096.1:0-7171 GCA_040382555.1 Chlamydiales bacterium
ACATAAATTGTATCTAAAATTCTGTAAGTTCACCATTTATGATTTCCATGTTTGATTCCTCGAATTTTTAAAAGGAGGAAATAATAGGAATTTTTCTAATCATCCCTAGATTGTATTAGCTTTTTTGGCGACTAAAAAACTATTGGTGTATATCTTAGAATTTTTTTTTCGGTTTGTATCCATCGCGTAGCAGAGCTTCAGAATGTAAAAATTTCACAGCGTCAGCAGAATCTTTGACTTTGGAGCTACTACGAATCAACATTTCTTTTTCAAATTCTCTGAGAATCATTTTTCTTACTCCAGACTCTCTCCACCTAGGAAAAAGGGTGCATGCCATTTTTATATTGCGAGATAGAGACAGTGCATCTAGTAGGGCTTGGTTTGCACCTTGTCCTTTGAATGGACTCATAGGATGAGCTGCATCACCAATAAGAGTCACAGCTCCAGCCTTATCAAGATGTTGTGGCTTCAGCAGTTCTCGATCGTAAACGGGGTAGCCTGAAATATGCTCAATGGGCGTTGCTGAGAGCATCTGTGGGATGGGCTCATGCCAATTTGCTACTTGGCTTGCTTTTTCCTTTAGCGAAGCAGCTCCTTTTGCACTTAAAGCTTTTGCCTCAATTTCAGGTAGTGGGAAGCTTAGCTGCCACATGACTGAATGAGTAGAATAAGGCATTACATAGATTCTGTCTTGTCCATTAGCAGTTTGAAATACAGTTTCTGAATTGAGTAGATTGCTTTTGATATTTTTTAGAGCCTCTAATGAACATATACCCAAAATAACCATGTATCCAAGATAGCGAAGTGGCAAAATATCTTCGCCAATTGCGAAATTGCGCACAACACTACGAATTCCATCAGCGCCAACAACGAGGTCTGCTTGAGCAATTTTAACCTCACCTTTTACATGAAAAGTCAGTTTCATGCTCTTATCCTCGCATTGTTTAATGTCAGCTAAGCGGTATCCCCAATGTACTTCGTTAGGCTTTTCTAGCTGATCAAGCAGAGTTTGTCGCAGCGCTTGTCTTGGGATATGCATATTAATGCGCTTGGGGGTTTTGTCAATATTTGAAAGGATTCTCACTCCCCACTTAGTAATTTCTTTTCCTTCAGAATTGTGTACAATATGTAAAGTAGAGCGGCTCGTTTCATTTAGTGAAAAAAGTCCAAGACCCTTAATTGCATTGCTTGCTTGCTGTAAGGTCAGGCCGTAGCCCTGGGCTCTTGCATCAAAGCTGCTGTCACGTTCAAAGAGGGTAAATGGAATACCCCGATGCAAACAAGCCACGGCAAGTGCTGCGCCAGCAATCCCTGCGCCAATTATAGCTATATGGGGGTAATTTTCTCTGTCTGGGGTGGGATAATTTATAGCTGTAATTAATCCCGATCCGTTGCAGTTATTGCATAAATATTGGGTGAGTTTTGGGCATGCTGATGCTGTACCCTCTCTTTGATTTTTTTCAAATTCATCCATAGCCTTTTGAAAGCGAATACTTGAATTCTTTCTAAGCTTACAGTTTTTTTTGCCGCAGCCAGAGCATTTGGGACAAATAGTCCAGTAAGTTTTTTTGTTTTTCACTCTTTTTCAATATCCTTTAATTCATTGGACTTTTTTTTAAAAAATGGACAACTAAGATGGATTAATGCTATTTATCTGCTATTTTCTCTTATTTTTGCTCTTTATGTCTAGAAAATGGTAATGATATTCAATGGCTTTTTATTTAAAGCTTTTTGTGGTTTTCCAGGTGGCCATGAGTATTTTATTGCCTTTTTTATTCTAAACAACAAGGTATGATGAGCTTATTCTTAAATTTTCACTAAAGATGATTTAGGATAATTAACCTTGGATCAAATAAATATACTAGGTCTCTGGTGTGACCGCTTGAGAGATTTGTATTTTGAGGTTCTTTTGTATTCTACTCTTTGAGTTGAGAAAGGCTTTATTTATCGATCTAATCCTTTTTTTATGTATGGAATAAAAAAAGAGCCTCTATTCTGATAGAGGCTCTTTTGGCTAATGCTAATAGCCCCCATAAGATTGAGCATATTCGTTCAAAGTTAAAGAAGAAACTTTTAAAGGCTTCACTCCATGGTATCGTACTTCAGTCATCATACCACCCCAGGCTTGGTAGGCTATATTACAGTTAAGAGCCCAAATACCAGGATTATTAGCATCAAATTCTACGACTACTTTTTGCCCAGGTAGAACAAGAACAGTATCTCTTAGGGCGCCAGACAGCTTTTCATCATCAATAGCAACTACCTGAAAAGTATGCCCATGTAGGTGTATAGGATGAGACATGGAAGATTTATTTGTTATTACCATCTGTACTCTTTCTCCTTCCTTCACTATCAATGGTTTTATTTTTGGCCAGATGGTGTTATTAATGGACCAGGTATAGTATTGCTTACTCCCTTCAAGATTCACATTTAGAATACGATCTATTTTTTTCTTTGGAAGAGAATTGATAGCCTGCAAGCGCTTTTCAAAGTCATTTGTTATGCCGGCTTGCACGGATAACGCTTCCATTGGAATACTAGGGGAATTTTTACCAAGGGGGTTTAAAATAATTCCTGTCTGCATGTTTGACCCTTGCCCTTTGGCTAATATAGGGAAGCTTTCAAAGTTGCTAGGAATTTTAACTAAAATATCAACCCTTTGTGATGTAGCAAGGGGGAAATTATTTGTCAAAATGGGTATAACCTCATTACCATCGACTGCTACCACTCTACCATGCAGTTTTCCTAAAGAGACATCAAACTGAGTAGCTGTTGAAGCGTTTATACATCTTAGGCGAACTATATCACCTGGGTGAACGGTATAACTATCTGGATTTTCTAGTGTTCGACGATT
Organism: Chlamydiales bacterium; assembly: GCA_040382555.1. Classification (GTDB taxonomy): domain Bacteria; phylum Chlamydiota; class Chlamydiia; order Chlamydiales; family Rhabdochlamydiaceae; genus VGMB01. Next base: position 2,855 of record JBEIFG010000096.1, read on the forward strand.
AGTCAAAAATGCATCAAAGTTTACTTCTTTTAAGTCATGTTTTCCGTGAGATGCTTTGTGATTGTGTAAGTTAGGCCTCCACTTATGACCTAGTAGTTTTCTTTTATCTACAAGATTTTTTCTTAGGCCTTGCCAAATTTGATGACTGGATTGAAAACTAAAGTCTTCAAAAAATACTACGATATCTTTTGTGATTTTAAAATTTTCTTTTTCAGCCTTAATTACTACCGGCATAGTCATCAGCTTTTGATCTTGTAATCCATATTGTGAATGCGCAAAAAAGGTGCCATTTTGTTGTAATTGGAAATCATACTGCAAAAAATTACCTGGAGCAATGGGTAGCTGAGTAAGGAAGCTAACTCCATCATCTTTCCAGGGGGTATGAATACCGTGCCAGTGAAGAGAAGTAGGCTCAGAACACTCATTGAATACCTGCAATCCAAGATTTTGCTCTTTTCTGCGAATAAGTACTTTATCTCCAGATTCGTTAATCAGCTCATATACTTTAGCAGTTTTTCCTTTAACTGTAATCGTGCTCTCAACGATTTTAAGTTTTTGTAGAGATTGATTATTATCTCCCTGAGAGCCATTTTCGCTTGCAGCAACAATGGATGAAGAAAATAAAAGTAAGGTAGATAGTAAGTATTGTTTCATGATTTCCACTTTTTTTATTTAGATGTTAATTTTAAAGCTAATTTAGCTTTGAATTTATATTCCCAAAACTCTAAGCAACGCCATTATGATCATAAAAAAATCTTCAAGTAAGGTTACTGTAGATAGAGGGACTTTAAGCGATGTACCCAAACATGCACAATTTAAGTTAAGTCCTTTCAGAAGAGCGTTAATAACCCCTATAGCCCCTAAACTAAATACAATTAAAGTAAAAAGGTATGCAAACATAGCTTGAGCCATGGAGATGAATAAAAGTCCCAAGATCAGTTCAATCCAGGGATATAGGTAGGCGTACGCCTTGCTTCTTTTAGCCAGAAGGTCGTATTTTGAAAAACCTTCAGCAAATCCATGAATATCAAATAGTTTAAGCATGGAGAATTGACATAAAAGCACCCCCATAAATAAATCCATCCATACCGATTTTGAGCCGGCAAAGGCCAGTACCAGCGCAAAGGAGATAGCGAAGGACACTAAAAAGATACAAATCAAAGGCCAATACCTCAAATAATTGATTATCAATTGTTTGAATTTATGATTCGTCATGGTTAGTTTTGCCTATAAAGCTTATTTTTAATTTTTTTTTACCTTATTCTTGATTTAACTGCTAAATTTTTTTTGATTTATGTGCTGTTTTTTTATTTAGATAATTTTAAATATTTACATGTGATATAATTAATTAACATTTGAGTGGTTTATGTTAATTAAAGATATAATAGTTAAGCTTGAAAAAAGAGTTGTTGAACTTGAAGCCGTTCAACCAGCTCCTCAATCTTACGTGCAGGCTTTCCATGAAATTAATAAATATTTAAAACATCATGAGCATAAGCAAGTAGATATCGAGGATGAAAAAGAGGTCCTAGATTGGTGTGAGTGTAATGCCTCAAAATTTGAAAGCCATCCCAGAAAGATTGAGGCAGCTTTTCGCAAAATGATCATTTATAAGTTCTGTAGCTTTGAGCACACAGATGCTAAAGAGCGTTTAGTAGAGTTAGTATTATTAGTATCCTCAGATATTTTTGATAAGTCATGTAATCAATTTGTACTTTCTAAGCTAAAGGAAATTTTAAAAGACGCAAATCCTTTTTTTATCGATGACATTCAATGTTATTTAGATTCATGCTCTGGTAAAAACCGCTTGAAATTTTTAGATAAGTTTCTTTTATTTCCCACTCAAGAGCGGGAATTCATTTTAAAAATTTTGATTAAATCTCGAGAAAGATTTAAATCCGACTTAATTCATTTTCTTCTTGTGGACATTTTATTTCAATGTTCAGCAGAGGATCGCAAAGAGTTATCTGAGTTTTTTTTATTAAGGCTGCCATTTGTCAATGACCAAGATACATTACTTTTTTCTTTCCTTTCACCATTTTTATCTTTAAAAGATCCGATGTATTTTATTCCCCTCAAGGAGCCAATTATTGAGTTATTAGAAAAAATACCTCAGGATCAAGTGGCAGATTTAACATTGCATTTACAAAAAATTTTAGCAAAGTTTTCAGAGTTTCCTCCTAATCGTAAAACAATCGGTAACTTGTTTAGGGTTTTTGACGAGATAAATCCATTTTTTTTATCTAATTACTGTGAAGTAGTGGTTCCTTTAATCGGAATTGTGGAATCAAATCATGATCTTTGCTGCCTTCTTTCAAAAATTGCCGAAACGGGTTGGCATGAAATGCCTAGGTCAGAGTTTAGCAGATTTTGTAGGCTTTTCGAAGAGCTTGCTTCAAGATTTTTTCTTTTGCCTAGATGCTGTGAGAGCTTGAATAAGTATTTAGAGATATTCAGATCTATTAGCTGGGATGATCTGTTTGTTTTTTGTGACCTATTTATTAAAAATACGTCTCATGAAATATTGAATGCTGAGACTTTTAATCATCTTCTAATGGATTTGCGAAGGATTCCTAAAGATCAAATAGCAAATATTCGATCTGATACGATTGTTTTGGCTAATTTATTTGAGATTAAGAATCCAGCGATTATCACAGAAGTCTTCGTAAATTTATCTAAAATGTCAGCTTGCAAAAGAGAGCGCCTATGTTTTGATTTTCAGGATTTTTTAAAATCTTCTTCTCCACAACTCATCAATTTTTTAGATGTGTTTGCAACTCTTCCCTCATTAGAGGAGTCAGGATTTTTGCAAGGTTACCTAAAGATTTCGGAAGGATTGAGTTTTACTGAAAGCAAAACTCTTTTATTTCAGTTAGCAAAATGCCATATTTTTGCAAGGGATGATTTCTTAAAAATAGCTGCATTTTTTCAAGATAATAGATTGGATTTTACCGATCGCTTGCGCTTCTTAGATTTAATCGAGCCATTTAGTACTAGGTTTTCTTTGGAGATTTTTCAGCGGTTAACAACCTTACTTGGCCCCTTAGAATTGCAAGATCAAGTCGAGGTTTATCTGCATCTTTTTTGTATTCCTTATGAAACGCAAAATCAAATTTTAGACCATCTCATTTTTCATTCAAAGCACATCTCTTTTTTACAAAAAAAAGAAATTCTTCAAGCATTAGCATGTATTCCTCCGGAATCGCTCCTTGATTGCTTAGCATTCTTTATAGAAAAGCAGTCAGAAAATAGCGAACTATTGGTAAGGGCTAAAAATTTAATTAGTTGTTGGCTAAGTACCTCTATTCCGAAAATTTCTAGCTTCCACGCGTACCAACAAGAGCGCCTACAAGGTTTTTCCTCAAAACCTATAGCAAGAATTCAAGTTAAATTTTTACTTGATAATGCCAGGAGTTTCTTTATTACATCATCTCCCTCTCTTGCTGGATTAGCACCACCCATCTCCTTGTGCCGGGAAATATTTCACGGAGTTCAAAATTTAAAAACTACTTGTGAAAAAAATAATCCTTATAAAATTTTTGAAAGCCTTAAAAAATTTACCTATGCGGAATTAGTAGCTAATCAGGAAAGTGTAGCTAGCTTTGAAGAGCAAGAACTATATTTAAATGTTTTTCATATTGGTGCTGAATCTACAGATCATATTTCCATAGAAGAGTTTTCCCGAGTTGTTCATGAAAAAATAACATCCGACTGTTTAAAATCAATGATTTCCAATTTTTTAAGAAGAGTGACCTCTCTTCCTTGCTCTTTGAGAGAGCAAGTACTTAGCTATATTATGGATATATCAGGATGTACTCTTCAGGAGCTTTGCGCTAATTTTTCTGATCCTTATCTGCTAAATCTATTAGATAGACCAGTTTCTGATAGGATACCTTTAGATAAAGCATTTTTTACGCTTATTATTAAACAACTTCTAGACCTTCCTAATCACTTATCGCTTGATCAATGGCTCTCCACACAAGAAGAATCGATGGTTAAATTCTCATCCTCCATTCGAGATTGCTTTATTGGTAAACGCGAGGGGATTTATGGAGTGTATAATTCCATTTCAGATACTAGGTACAAATTTCCATCAACTACTTCTCGTCATTTACCTTCTGCTTATCAAGCACGAAAACATCTTCTAAAGTGGATTCAGTCGTCCGTGGATTTTTTAATAGATGAAAATAAGGATTTTTTCTTCGATCTTACTGGTACTAGAGAAACAATGGGGCAAATGAATCACTTTAGCTTATATCTTAAAAATATTCTTTATCCTAAACTAGGATTTTCTTATGAAATAAGATTTGATCCCTA
>JBEIFG010000097.1:0-7157 GCA_040382555.1 Chlamydiales bacterium
GCCTGGCCTAAATTCGCTCTGGAAAACTTGTCCGGCTTTTATTATTAGTATCCATCTTTTGCTAGGCGTGGGATTTTCCTTATCCTGGAATGTTTGTATATTCCTCATTCATCTGTTTGTAAATTCTTGTTTACTGTTACATTGGCAAAAAATCTCTTGGCCAAGATTAGCTACTTCTTTTTTTACTTTTATTTTTGGGGTAATTCTTGGGTGTACCCAAATAGAAAAAGACCAAGAATTTAATGAACCTATAAAAGGTTGGATTACCTTTATCCCCTCATCCATCAAAATAGAAAAGTCTATGTTTCAGTCCTATTTTTCCTATCAAGGAAAAGGTGTCTTTTGCTCTGATGATGATTCTATAGTTAAAGTTTTTCCAATTCACTTAGTCCCTCCTAAAGATCAGGTAAGACCCAGTGCCTGTAATAAATATTTGATCAGAGGAGAATTAAAAAAAATTTCTAAAAGCAAGGGCGAAGTAAATACTGAAGGTCCTTGGATACGATTAGAACCTTCCCTAAGCCTTGCAGAGTGGCGCTTTTCGATAAAAAATATATTCAAAACTTTTGTTTACCATCATATCCATGATAAGAAAGTAGCAAACTTCTTTTTTTCACTTTGCTCAGGAGAAATAGATGACAAAATGCTATCCTTTTATTTTTCCCGCCTGGGTCTGCAACATATTCTTGCTGTATCTGGCTTCCATTTTTCATTAATAGCTACATTTTTTGGAGGGATATTTTATTTTATTTTCCCCAAAAAAAGCGCTACTATCCTCCTAATGATCGCTCTCACTGCCTACTTTATTTTTTTAGGATACTCTCCTTCCATTTTTAGAGCTTGGCTTGCAATATCCATCTGGTCATTAGCACAAATTTTTAGCAAAAAAAATCACGGTCTAAATACCCTAGGAATATCTCTTTTATTTGAGCTAATCTTGTTTCCAAACCACATTTACCATATAGGATTTCAATTTAGTTTTTTATGTACAGCCTCGCTACTTATCATCTATCCCATTCTAAAAAAATGGACTTCCTTCTTACTTCCTCAAAGAAATTGCATGGAAATAGCTAGGCTGTCCATGCATGAAAAATTCATTTATCTAATGCTAGTTTTTTTTAAACCCGTCCTGGCAGTTACCGCAGCGGTTCACCTTGCCTCTATTTTTCTGTGCTTTTACCACTTCCAAAGTTTCCCCTTATTAAGCCTACCCTACAATTTATTTTTTCCCCTCTTCACTGGAATATGTCTTTTTATGTTTTTGGCAGGACTTATCCTTAGTGTGATTTTCCCTTTTCTCTCTAAGTGGGTTTTCCAATTGAATACACAGCTTACGGGCTTTTTACTAGATACTAGTTTTTATGCCCCCAAATCACTTGCACGCAATCTCTATTTGGATAAACCTTCTGCCTCTTGGGTTATTTTATATATTGCTTTTGTATTTCTTTTTTTTATCTATTACGAGCAAAGAGAGAAGGCAGAGGATTCTTAAGTCTTTTTTTGCTAGCCACCTCTTTGCATTTGATTTATATTCATTGATTTTTTAAACTCTATCCTTATTAGAGAAGCCACCTACTTATACTTCATCTAATTTATTCCTATGGCGATCGTAGCTCAGTTGGTTAGAGCACTGGATTGTGGATCCAGATGTCGCGGGTTCGAGCCCCGTCGTTCGCCCCATTTTCCTATTCATTCTTCACTCTTAATAAGTTATGTGGTAATAAAATAGTTATTATTATACACATATTCTTAGGTCGCTATAATGAATTTTCTGCATGCCATTCTTCTAGGACTTATTCAGGGACTTACTGAATTTTTCCCCATCAGCTCATCAGCTCATCTTAAAATTACTAAGCTGCTTTTAGGGATCGATTCTCAGCGAGACTTTGTTCTTTTTGATTTAAGCTGCCATCTTGGCACCCTTATTGCGATCATCATTTATTTTAAAACTGAGATTGTCGAGATGCTATGTAGAAACCCTAGAAAAGTTTTACCATTTTTTTTTGCTACGCTACCCTTAATCCCGGCGTATTTTCTTCTTAAACCCTTTAGAGAACTCGCGTCACAAACTCAATATTTAGGATACTGCCTTTTGGGAACATCTATAATCTTATACTTAGGAAATAGGTTGTGCCTTTCAAGGGAAAAAAAAGAAGGTAGCATACAGAAACTACCTGATGTTCTTTTAATTGGAGTCATGCAATCTGCTGCTTTGATTCCAGGCATCTCAAGAAGTGCTTCTACAATATCCTGCGCTAAAGTTCTCGGATGGAGCTCTGATAGCGCAGTACGCTTTTCTTTTCTATTATCCATACCTACCGTGATTGGAGGTAATGTGTTAGAACTTGCGAAAATCTCTTCCTTTTCCCATCTTCCAAAAGAAGAGATTTCTATCTGCTGTGTTGCTTTTTTAACTTCACTTATCTGTGGCGTAGCTGTTATAAAATTAGCTTTAAACATCTTATCAAAGGGTATCCTTAAACCCTTTGCAGTGTATTGTGCGGTGCTCGGAATCTTTGTACTAACTTTTATAGGACGATAACCATGGCTAAACCACCTGATAGCAAACCTAAAGTGAGTCATCCAGAAGCCAAAGGATTGATAATAATCGCACTTTCCCTTTTTACTTTGCTTAGCTTGATTAGTTTTTCTAGCCAAGATGCTTCTCAAAACTGGCTAGGACTGATTGGACATGGGTTGGCATGGAGCTTAAACTTTCTTTTTGGGCTTCCAAGCTTTATTATCGTTATTTATTTTTTTTGGGCTGGATGGAAACTCCTTACTGAATCATCCATTTACCAATTTAAAGCTAAGTCCATTTATTTTAGTGCCTTGATTTTATCTTTATGTATTTTGCTAAGTCTTGTAGCAGAAGCAGGGATTCCTCTTCCAAAATTTATCATCAGAAAAATATATGTTGAATCTATCCTTGTAGAACTTCCTTATCCTCATAGCCTGCTTAGAAGAAATCTAGGCGGAGTGCCAGCTTACTATATTTATCGCGATTTAGATGCATTGAACCTACAAAGAATGCTTAGTGACGTAGGGGTGGCATTAACCTTTTCCATAGCCGCTTTATCGAGTTTCCTGCTAACTACTCGAATTCAAATAGTGCCCTTACTTAAAAAAAGTGTAAAAGCCCTCAGTGGTATACCCCCAATTCTGAATGCAAAAGGAAAAAAAGCTTTTGAAGCCTCCTCTGATTTAGCACAAAATATGAGGCAATCACCTGAAGAGATAGAAAAAATGCTAACAAAAACAATTGCTCCTAGTATCAATCACAAAAGTTTTAAAACCCCTGAAATACAAATCAAAACTCACACTGATGATGATGAGCATTCCTCAGTTTATAATAGCAAAAGCTTATCAGAGATAGCATCTGCAGCCAAAAAAAAACTCACTGCCATAGCGGCACAGAAAGTATTTAATGGAGATTTTTCAGGTTTTTTACTACCACCTCCTTCTTTACTTACGAATGCAAAAAAAGTAGATCAACCTTCCTTAAAAAAAGAACTTAAGCGACAAGCAGAAATTCTTGAAGAAACCTTAATGAGCTTTGGCATAGAGGCTAAAGTGGGTGATATTAATTCTGGTCCGACTATTACTTCATTTGAAGTGCATCCTGCTATAGGAGTCAAGGTTCAAAAAATAAAAGCACTTGAAAATGACATAGCCCTAAATTTACAAGCTAAGTCTATAAGAATCATCGCTCCAATACCTGGTAAAGCGGCTGTGGGAGTTGAAATCCCTTCTCTATTTCCTCAAGAGGTTGGTTTCAAAGAAATGCTGCTGTCCTATCATCAGCAAACTAAGAAACTAAATATCCCAGTACTTCTTGGTAAAACAGTAAATGGGGATAATGTGATTTCCGATTTGGCTAAAATGCCACACTGTATCATTGCAGGAGCAACGGGATCTGGAAAATCAGTTTGTATAAACACGTTGGTCATGTCCATAGTGATGAATGCTAGACCCGATGAAATTAAAATGGTACTTATTGATCCTAAAAAAGTGGAACTAAGTGCTTATACAAAACTTCCTCACTTAATTGCTCCTGTCATTACAGAGGCGCATGGAGCCTACTCAGCACTTCAGTGGCTGGTAAAGGAGATGGAAACAAGATATGAAATTTTAAGACAACTTGGGGTAAGAAATATTAATGCGTTCAATTCCCGAACACCTAACAAAGAACTTGAAGCTTCTTTAAGTCTTCCGATCCCAGAAAAAATGCCAATGATCGTGGCAATTATTGATGAATTTGCTGATTTAATGATGGTATCGAGTTCGGACTTAGAAACACCAATCGCCAGGATTGCTCAAATGGCACGTGCTGTGGGTATTCACCTCATTCTTGCTACCCAAAGACCTTCAAGAGAAGTGATTACAGGCCTTATCAAAGCTAACTTTCCCACTAGAATCTCCTTTAAGGTGGCAAGCAGGATCAACTCTCAAATTATCTTAGATGACACTGGAGCTGAAAGCCTGCTTGGAAACGGAGATATGTTATTTTTACCTCCTGGTAGCTCCCAGCTATTAAGGGCGCAGGGAGCATACATTAGTGATGAGGATATCAATAAAGTTATCTCTTTTATTTGTGATCAAGCACCTACAAACTACATGATTCAATCCTTTGACATGATGAAAAAAGAAGATGCTTTTTTTGAACAAGATGAACCAAGAGATAGTATGTATGAACAAGCCAAAACTATAGTGGTAGATACAAAAAATGCCTCTACTACTTTTTTGCAAAGAAAATTAAAAATTGGCTATGCCAGGGCTGCTTCTTTAATGGATGAACTAGAACAAAAAGGGGTTATTGGACCTCAAGAGGGAAGTAAACCAAGAAGAATTTTAATTGATTTTGACAAAAAAGGGGTGTATCTGAATGCTGAGGAAAATGACGAGAAAGAAGAATGAGTACCAAGCGCAAAAAAAATCGTATGCACCTTGAAAAACAAATGCTTCCTAAACTGAATATGTTAGGTTTTATTCTCTTATTTTTTTCCTTGTGCTCGCTTGTATATGCATTTTATGCTCATCGCGATGTATCCATGGATACCCCTCCTCTTCAGTATGCAATGCAAGAAGAGGGGGTCAGCATAGATTTAATAGTTAATGAATACGATCTCTCAGCGGCTCCGCCTGAATACTTTCTCAATTTTTATTTAATTTCTACGATATTTGCTTCCGTGGGTACCCTATGCTTTATCATCTCAAAAAATAAAAATGCGAATCTAGTAAATATAAACAGAAAATAATTTTAAATCATTCTATAAAAAATTAGCCTATTCATCGTTAGCCACAAATATTTAAATACCCGTCGCACTATTGAAGCGCCTAGATATCTTCAGGGTTACAAATCGTGAAAGTTAAGTACACCTTTTGCCAGTCCTCTGGAGATTCTAGCCCGTCTCCATTAGCGCTAAGTTGTATGCGGGTTAGAACCTCATTCCTTTTATATGCCTTTTCTATTCTTTCTGCCATGTTCCTTGCTTCCTCCCAATCACCCATTTCAGCAAGCGCCAAAGCTGCACCACTTAGTACATGATCCATAGTATTACCAAATTCATATCTTCTAGACAGCTGCCTTGCCTCTTCGAGTACAAGCTCTAACCGGTCTTTGAATCCCGATTTGATCAACAATATAGCTATAGCAGTAAAAGCTTTTTGGACGTCATAGGAATCTTCCATGGATAATGCGATTCTTATTGCTTCATTTATCTTATCAGGCGATCCAGATTGGACCATACCTTTAACAACACCTCTCAAAGCTTGATTTTTCTCAGTCATACCCTGAATGGAATACGCAATGCCAAGAGCTTTTTCATAAGATCCTGATGCAGACAAAGCTTTAGCTATGGCTAAAAAGGCCTGATCTTTAGTATATATTTTTTCAATCAAGGGGACTATCTCTAAACTGTGGATGATCTGGTCGTCACGGCCATATGAAGCTAAAGATAAAATTATGCCAAGAAAGGCATCATCTCTTGTGCCACCAAATAAAGAGAAATCATTAGATTCTTTACTATCTATGGATCTAGCTATCGCTAATGCTGTTTGCACAAATCCAATACTTGCAAAAGCTTTTGCGATACCCACAAAAGCTTGATTTTTAACGATTCGAGGTTCAATCGATTTGGCAAAATCTAAAGCTTTTTTAAACTGTCCTTTTTCAGCTAGATCTATAGCAACGTCTCTTAATGCTTCTATTTTACCCGGTTGGGTATCGGGTATGGAAGCTGCGATTATTTCTGCCTGATGAAAGTCACCCAACTTGGCTACTATTGGCAACATATGGGTTAAGGCGTAATTTCTAAAACCGTTTGATTCAATTCCGAGAGCTAGAGAAACTCCGTCTTTGAAATAAGAAATTCGACATAAACCCACTGAAATTCTTCCTATGGATATATTTTTTGAATAATCATCTGTTATCTTACTAGCAACTTTGAAAGCCAAATCAAAAAAATTTACAGAGCACAGCTCCTCGCAAATACCAAAAAGGGCATTATCTTTTTCAGCTTGGGTTGGGAGCGATAAAGCTCTACTTATCCTATCTTCCATTTCAAGAAGCATAGGTATTTGCTTTAAAAACATACTAGGCGTTGAGACAGATAGTATATCATTTACTAGGTTTGCATCGGCTAAGCCTAAAACACTCATTAATTTTGATCTCTCTAAAACCATATGTCGTCTCACATCTCGCAGATGATGACAACACTTAAAGCCTAATCCCTCTTGAAGGTTTTTTAAGCTTTTAGTAAAGCTATCCGGTATTTCTAACCCTATACCCTGCAATCTTTTGAAAGAAATTTTTCTCAATATCGAGCCTATAAACTCACTCATCAATGCTGGTTCATTGGTAGCGGCAGCTTTTACTACTTTTTCCTTAAAGAATTTATTTACACAAACAATATTTTCGATTTCTAAGCTACCTAAATAAGATATGATTTGAAAAATTGAATCCTCTGGAATATTTACAATAGAAAGACTTGATGAATTTTCAACAGATTCTACACCAATCTGAGGTGTAAGAGCTGAAGATAAATTTATGGACATAAAGAGTTCTCCTATAGGAGTCTATCTCAATAAATTTCTTTATGGCATAATGTTCCGATTTTCCGAGGAACACTATGTCTCAATTTCAAGAACTTACCGAA
>JBEIFG010000098.1:0-7120 GCA_040382555.1 Chlamydiales bacterium
AGCTCTTGGAGATCTGGACACTAGGTTCTTACAGGCAGCCCAAGGGTGTTTAGTTTATTGATAATTAATGATTTAAGAAGCATTTCGTGATGCTGATTCTTTAAGGCCTCTTCATTGTTTCCCATTTTATAGATCATCTGCACGGTTTCATCTCTTTTACTTCGGTCTATTCCTATTTTATACTTGGATCCTTTCCTGGGAATTTACCCTCTCTCTTTCCGCTAACCTATACATTTCATATGAGTCTAAAGCTCCATCCATGAGCACATCTTTAACCAATTTAGGAAGATGATCCATTGTCATTTTGAATAGGGTAGGATCTCCAAATGATTCATCTGAGGTAATAGTAAAGAGAATTTCATGCGTTTTAGGACATACGCCTAAGGTCATTTTCTTCCGCTTTTTGCTCTTAGATTCCCCATGTGTTTTTACATGCCATTCACCATCCCCATAGATTTTCACCCCAGTAGAGTCAATGGCGATATGTGTAGGTTTGTGGGAGGAGAGTTTTTTATAGTCTAAGTTCAACCACTTCACTTTTCTTGAAATTCTAGAATAGGACGGAACAGGCAGCGTGATTTGCATCATATTCAATAACAAGCGATTGAACCCTTCGGTAGAACGAAGAGTAAGATGAAAAAAAGAACCTCACCATACAGATTGCTTGAGTGGCAGAATCAGAGTATTTTTCAGTTCTGCCCACCTTGGAGGTCTTCTTCGAAGACCTCCAAGATCGGACGACATCTTCGGAGATCCAGAAAGCTCCAGCTTCCACGATTAATCAAAGACTTGTTATATTCAGAGCAATTCTTAATTTTCTGGCTCATAAATAGACGTAGGTTTTTTAGCGATTATCTAGTCTTAAGCATGAGCCTTTCTTTTTATCAATAAAATATTTTATCTCAAGTTATAGCTTAAGACTCCTTGAAAGGAATGACGCAACAACGCCGCTTGTTGTGCTAAGTCAGACTGAGGAGATGGCATCACAGCTTCAAAGTTGGTGATGGCCTTTCCTTGTCTGGAGTGAAGAGAGTTCTCTATCATGATTTCTAAAACACTGCGACTCCACCCATGCTCAATAGTCTTTTGTGCGTACCACATTCTCTCTTCAGGTTTCTTAAGCTTTTCTACCAGTACAGAATTATGTCTCCAGGGTATGCTTAAGATGGCTTCAGGTGGGCTATCTTGAAATTGTCCCCCAGCTGGGGGATTATTGTGATACGCATTACAGCTGTGCGTAAGTTTTTTGAGTAGCTTGAGTCTCAAAAGATATTTCCCAACATAGCTAAAAGCGTTAAAGGTTTGAAAAAGCCAAAGGGATTCAGAAAAGAATGTCTTACAACTGATCAAATCAAATCGGCTCTTGCTCTGTTTGATACAACTACTTTGGATGGCCTTAGAGATCACGCTCTATTTAATCTGCTTGTGCGAACAGGCTTGATAACAGAAGAGGTTTCTAGAGCTATTGTAGGCGACTTGCGTCAAGAAAGTGGTGAGGCTATTTTGCTTGTACAAGGGAAAGGACGTGATTCAAAAGACGATTTTGTTCTTCTTGTAGACGAAACATTAAGACCGCTTCGTAAATACCTAGCTAGTCGTGGCCCTTTATCGGAGAATGAACCCCTTTTTTGCAGCACATCTAACCGAACACGTGGAGAGCCCCTAAAAGAACGCACTATTAGTAGAATCATTAAGGAAACGCTGCAGAAGGTTGATATCGATGATTCTAGGATCACAGCTCACTCGTTAAGACATACAGCTGTGAGTTTGAGCATTAAGAATGGAGCTTCGCTCATTTAGGCTCAAGCAATGGCGAGGCATTCTGACCCGAAGACTACCATGATTTATTTTTATAACCACGAGCGCATCAAGTCTGGTGCAGAACGTTACGTAATTATTTAGAGGAAGATTAAGGACGAAATTTATGAGTACAAAGATCGACGATGACACCCTTTATGACGTTCCTGGTCTGGCTAAGATATTAGGGGTAACAGAAAAGACGATTAGGAAGCTTTTGGGAGAAGGTGCAATCAAAGGTAAGAAGCTAGGAAGAAAGTGGTATGTCACTGGTGCTGTTATCAAAGCTTATTTTGCGGAATAAAATCAGAACAGCGACAAAAAATGACAACTCTTTTCTCGATTACTGTAAAGATGGAATTACGGCGATAGAAAATAGCATAAGTGATAAAAGGGCGAAAACGAAGAAAAAGGAAGTATTTTAGGTAAAGGATACGATTATGGAGATACTGGCAATTTTAAATCAGAAAGGTGGATCAGGAAAGACGACTACCGCTGTCAATCTTGGAAGTACTCTTGCTGAAAAGAAGAAAAGGGTTCTCCTCATTGATATCGATCCTCAAGGTTCGGCATAAAGTTGGTTGGGATTCCGAAATCCATCAAAGGGACTACTTACCTTATTTACAGAAAATGAAAGTATTTTAGATATTGTAAGTAAAACAGGTGTTGATGGTTTAGACATCATTCAGTCTTCTCCGTGGTTAATAGAAGCCGATAGAGCGTTAGCTGGAGAGGCTGGGGCTGAGACAATATTAAAGAGACGACTAGAAGGGTTAAAAGAATAGTCTTGGATTATGTGCTTATCGACTGTTCCCCTACGCTTGGGATCATGTCTTTAAATGCTTTAACAGCGGCTCATAAGGTTTTAGTGCCTCTTGAATTGCATATTATGGGAGTGCAAGGGCTAGCTCGACTGATGAATAATATTACAACTGTAAAGGATAGACTCATAGATAGTTTGATCCAACCTATATCTCATAATGGATATGCAACAGCTGTCTTAGAAGAAGATGATGATACACATCAACAGCATTCACAAAAGAAGACGAGGTCTCAGAAGCAAAGAATTACTGTTCAGATATCCGTTGATGTAATTGAACGTGTAAAAAATGCAGTTTATTGGACGCCAGGACTTACATTAGCTGCATTAGCAGAAGAGGCTTTATCCAAGGCTGTAGATGAACTAGAAGGAAAAAATGGAGAGGCATTCTCAAAAAGAAAAGATGAGCTAAAAACAGGGAGGCCCCTGAGCTGAATTTTGCCTATTTTTTGAAAACTAAGACATTCATGACAGTTAATTCACCCAAAGAGAAGGTTTAAGTGGTTGGAGATTTTGTATGGCATTCACTTACAACAGAAGATATTTTTGAAAAAATAGGTTCTTCTGAGAAAGGGCTAAACTCTTACGAATCCAAAAAAAGGCTCAAAAAATACGGAATTAATATTCTGCAGACGAAGACGTCGGAAACGATTCCCCGTATTTTCTTGCGTCAATTAAAGAACCCTATTGTCTATGTCTTGCTACTGTCTACATTATTGGCATTTTCATTGAATAAAGTTATCGATGGGGGTGTTATTCTAAGTGTTGTTATTCTGAACACTATCATTGGTTTTTTTCAGGAGTACCGCGCTAATAGAATTATCAAAGAACTATCAGCTCTGATGCCACATGAAGCGACGGTATTGCGTGATGGTGATCAAAAACTCATATCTGCTTCGCATTTAGTCCCTGGTGACGTGGTTTTTTTACAAGCTGGTGACAGAGTGCCCGCTGATATGCGTATGCTTTCTTTAAAAAATCTTCAATGTGATGAATCTACACTAACAGGCGAATCTTTACCTGCGGCTAAAAGAATAGAGACGATGCCTACAGAAGCTCCAGTAGCTGAGAGAAAGTGTATGGTGTTCAGTGGTACGCATGTTACTGCTGGCATAGGCATTGGAATCGTGGTTGCAACAGGATGGAGAACTGAATTTGGTAGGATTGCAGAATTAATAGAACACGTAACCCCTTTAGAAACGCCATTATCTGTAACATTAAAAAAAATTGCCAGAGGAATTACAGTCGCCGTTTTAATCGTTGGCGTCTGCTTATTTATCATAGGATATTTAAGGGGGAGTAGTCTATTTGATTCAGGCCTTGCTGCTGTCGCTCTTGCAGTTGCTGCCATTCCAGAAGGTCTGCCTGCTGTGATTACAATTACATCTGCCATCGGGGTACGAAGAATGGCACGCAAACAGGCGATTGTTCGTCAATTGCCAGCCGTCGAAGCACTAGGGAGCACAACAATCATTTGTACTGATAAAACAGGTACATTGACCCATAATGAGATGACAGTGCAACGCATTTGGACCCACTCAGGTTTTTCGTTTGTGACAGGATCGGGGTTTGCGTTAGAAGGGCATGTCATCCCACAAAAAGGTACGACAAAACAGGCCATTCAAGAAGAGGTCATCCCTCTATTAAGAATGGCGATTTTATGTAGTGATGCTACTTTAGACCAATCTGAAACTAGCTGGGCTCCCGTGGGTGATCCTACTGAGGTTGCCCTTGTTGTTGCTGGAAGAAAAATAAGTCTTGATGAAGATAATTTGCGTTTGGAATGGCAAAGAAAGGATGTCATTCCTTTTGAGTCCGAGAGAAGACTGATGGCGACTTTAAATATGTCCCCAGAAGAAAAACAATATATATTTTTAAAGGGAGCTCCTGAAGAAATTCTTCTCAGATGCAATGCGGACGAAGCTACTAAGGTGAAATTGCTAAAAAAAGTTGATGAAATGGCAATGGATGGGATGCGTGTATTGGCTTTTGCAGAAAAAGAAATACAAGGTTCTCATTTGCATACGCTAAATGAAGAGAAAATGAATGGTGGTTTTGTGTTTTTGGGTTTTATAGGCATGATCGATCCACCCAGAAAAGAGGTCTATAGAGCCATCCAATGCTGTCATGCAGCAGGAATTAAAGTTAAAATGGTGACTGGAGATCATCCAGTAACTGCACAAGCCATAGGTCGTGACCTTGGTCTGTTGACTGCCGATCAAAAAATCATCACTGGAGAACAACTTAATCGACTGGAGTCCATTCAGTGGCAAGAGATTGCTTTAAAATATAATGTATTTGCTCGCGTCTCTCCTGAGCATAAACTAAAATTGGTAATGGCTCTTCAAGATCAGGGCCATGTCGTTGCTATGACAGGAGACGGAGTGAATGACGCTCCTGCTTTGAAACGTGCAGACATTGGTGTTGGTATGGGTGTTAAAGGGACGGCCGTTGCTAAAGAAGCCTCCGATATGATTTTAGCCGATGATAACTTTGCAAGCATTGAAGCAGCTGTAGAAGAGGGCAGGCGCGTTTATGACAATTTGGTAAAATCACTTGCATTCATTCTGCCGACTAGTTTGGGTCAAGCGTTTATTGTTTTAATCGCTATCTTATTTTTTCCAATTCAAGAGGGAGCATTTTTACATCCGATGCGACCCGTTCAAATTCTGTGGGTGAACTTGGTCGTTGCTGTTGCATTAGCACTTCCCTTAGCCTTTGAAATCAAAGAGCCAGATATTATGAAACAGCCGCCAAGACAAAAAGCCGCGCCAGTTCTTAGCGGATTTGTTCTTTTTAGAACGATCACAGTATCTCTTTTGATGGCGTTAGGTACTATTGGGCTATTCCTATGGGAATATCATCTCGAAATTTCAAAAGGAGTAGCAGAGAAAGTAGCGATCTCGGAGGCTCAAACAATGGCGGTAACGGCGATGATGCTATTTCAAATATTTTATCTTTTCCATTGTCGTTCCTTTAAATTATCTATTTTTAGAATTAATTTCTTTTCAAATGCTCATTTATTGATTGGAGTAGCATTTGTCATATTAGCTCAAATCGCGTTTGTTTATGTTCCAATAATGAATCGCTTCTTTCATTCATCTGCTTTAGATTCTATAGCATGGCTTGTCTCACTAGGTGTATCCCTAACAATTTTTGTATTTGTAATGCTAGAAAATACGGTGAGATTATTAAGGGAGAAAACTTGAAAAAAGTAGTCTTGTTTTCATTACTTCTTATTCTAGGGTTAGTCTGTTCTCAATTCATGGCTTTTGTGCAAATTGAGAACAGAATGTGGATCAAAATCATTGTAAAAAACCTAGCACTGATCTTTTTAGCTTTCATTATGATCCACGTTGGTCTTGAATTTTCAATAGACAGTACAAACTTAAAACAGTATGGGTGGGATTACTTTGTAGCTTTTACTGCCGCAACTCTCCCTTGGATTTTCTGTGCTTTGTATTTTGTGTATTTTTTTCAGCATAAACCTACAGTTTCACAATTTGATATTTGGACAGATGCCCTGCTCTTAGCCAGATTTGCCGCTCCAACTTCTGCTGGCGTTCTCTTTTCAATGATGGCCGCAGCTGGATTAGAAGAGACCTGGGTATTTAAAAAGGCCCGTACATTAGCAATTTTCGACGACCTTGACACAATCATCCTGCTTATTCCACTTAAAATGCTGCTTGTCGGTTTCAAATGGGAAGCTGTTGGTTTATTAGTTGTTATTGCTATCCTGATCTATTTGGCCTGGAAAAAGATGAACTCTCTGAGATGGCCAATTAATTGGTACTGGGTATTGATTTACTCAATCGTTGTTGCGGCTATTTGTGAGGGGATTTATTTTGTAACCGTATATCTGAAAGATGTCTCACCAACGCAATTAGAGATTTTACTCCCTGCCTTTGTTTTAGGTTGTATGTTAGCTTTTCCTAGCAAAAAGAATAGTCCGCATGGACTTCTTGACAACCGTCCCGAAAAGACAGCCAAAACCTTGATAGGTGCCCTATTTGTTTTTTTAGTTGGCCTATCAATGCCAATTATTGAGATGACGCACGATGTTGCATCAAACCATGAAAAACTAAGCCTTTGGGAATATAAGATAGGTGCATTGAGTGCTAGTTTCATTCCCTGGCATGTTTTAGCAATTACTTTGTTATCGAATCTGGGGAAGATGTTTCCTTTATTTTGCTATAGAAGAGAAGCTGGATGGAAAGAGCGTCTAGCTCTGTCTCTTGGAATGTGCCCAAGAGGGGAGGTAGGAGCAGGGATCATCATCCTTGCGGTAGGTTTAGTTACACATATCGACCAATCTTTGATCGTCATTGCAATGCTCTCTTTAGCCTTGAATCTCATCCTTACAGGACCGCTCATCATAATAATTAAAAAATTAATCAGTTCATCCCTATCCCAAAGACAGATCAACTAGTGACCATTCCGCTTCTTTTTGAGGTAGGTATGGAAACCGAAAACGGTAGTATTACATGTATAACATGTTATTGA
>JBEIFG010000099.1:0-7061 GCA_040382555.1 Chlamydiales bacterium
GCTCATAAGCTATTATGAACGGGTTTAATAAAAAAATTATTTTTTATAATAAAATTACTTTTCTTGTATTGAAATCGAATTAATTTTATCACCTTGAGAAATCTTTTTAACTACATCCATGCCTTTTATAGTTCGACCAAATACTGTATATTCCCCATCTAAAAAAGAAACTTTATCTAAGGTAATATAAAACTGAGATCCGCTAGATCTTTTTTGTGGGTTTACTTGATCAGGTAATCTTGCCCAAGCTAGAGCTCCTTCTTCATGAGGAAGTCCGATTTCCGCAGCCACTGTATATCCAGGCCCCCCCGTACCCGTACCGGTAGGATCCCCTCCTTGCACGACAAACCCAGGTACTACACGGTGAAAGGTGAGACCGGAATAAAACCCTCCATTGGCTAAAGAAATAAAATTTGTGACAGAAAGGGGAGCTTTCTTAGTATTCAGTTCACATATGATTTCCCCTTTGGTAGTTTGAATTACTGCAAGGTATTGCTTACTCGCATCGAAGGTCATCGATTGTTTTGGTTCTAAAAAGTTCATGTTCTGTTCTCCCATTAGAGCTGTGGTAGCACCAAATGCTACCATTGAAATAGCAAGGTGTAAAAAAAAGAATTCAAAGGCTTTTTCATATAAAGTCCTTACAAAAAAAATAAATTCAGCAAGAGACCGTGGGTTAAAGAGAATAAGCAACAAAGGTTTTATTACCCAGGAGCTGTATTCTTCCTAGCGAATGGTTAAGAGGATTTGGTCTCAAATATCTTCTTTAACTATGCAAAAAGAGTATATGAAAGTAACCATTTAAAAAAAAGGAAAGCAACATCTCACCTAAGTGACAAGCAATCCAAAATATAGCTCTTAAAAAACTCCTTATTTCTATAAACTCATAATTTTATAAGACAAATCCTATTTATGAGGAGCCTATGAAATACATACCCCTGCTATCCCTTTTTTTTTTAGTACATAGTCCCGATTGCCAGGCTCAAAGCCCATCCTTTGCTCATGAAAAAAAAGCTAAAAAATACCAGCTGGAACTCTATTACACCCCCTGGTGTCCTTATTGCCAAAAAGTCACCAATTACATGAACCAAGCTGGAATATCCATTCCCCTCAAAGATATCCAAAGTGATCCAGTGGCAAAAGAAACTCTGTTGCGCCAAGGAGGAAAAACGCAGGTACCTTGTTTATTTATTGATGGCAGGCCGATGTATGAATCTGACCAAATTATTTCCTGGCTACAAAAAAACAGAAGCTCCATTGCTAGGTAAAAGCAAAACAACGGCAGACTTAATATCCCGTAGGTCTCTAAAAAACCTTTTCATCATTTCCCATTTCTTCTACAAAGCAATTAAATAGACATTTTGTAGGAGAGATTTACTCTATGCTTACCTCAAATAAACCCAGAAGGGTTTTAAGTGTATTTGTTCTGGCAATGATTAATGTTTCCGTGATGCTAAGCCTGCGCAGCCTTCCATTAATTTCAGAATTCGGTCTTTCTAGTCTTTTCTTTTTTTTCATAGTAGCTCTTTTTTTTCTGGTCCCATGTGCCCTGGTTTCCGCGGAACTGGCGACAGGATGGCCTAAGTCAGGAGGTATTTACATTTGGGTAAGAGAGGCTTTAGGGGATCGCTGGGGCTTTTTTAGCATATGGATGCAATGGGTTCACAACGTGGCCTGGTATCCGGTGATATTATCTTTTGTGGCAACCACACTTGCCTACGTTGCATTTCCCAACCTGGTAGAAAATAAATTGTATGTGACCTGCGTGATCTTAGTTTCTTTTTGGGGAATGACTCTACTGAATTATTTAGGGATTAAAGTATCTAGTTGGTTTAGTACGTTCGGAGTAATAATAGGAACTATCATCCCAGGCATTTTCATTATTAGCTTAGGGGCAAGCTGGCTTGCCGGGGGCAATGCCTCTCAAATTCAATTTTCCACCAAAGAGCTTCTTCCCACTTTTTCGGGTGTAGGTGGTTTTGTATTTTTAGCAGGCTTATTTCTGGCTTTTGGAGGACTTGAGGTTTCAGCTTCCCTGGCTAGTGAAGTAAAAAATCCTCAAAAAAATTATCCTAAAGCCATATTGTTAGCTGCAGTGATTTCTTTTCTTCTTTTAGCACTTGGAGCTCTTTCTATAGCCATTATTATCCCCCCTCAAAATTTAAATTTGGCGGGAGGTCTTATGGAGGCATTTCGAATCTTTTTACCCCATTTTCATCTAGAATGGCTGCTACCCACCTTGGGTATTTTACTGGTCATTGGTGCTATTGCTGAAGTAAACTCATGGATGATCTCACCCGTAAAGGGACTTCATGCCACAGCGGTATACGGAGACCTTCCCCCTTTCCTCCAACATCTAAATGCTGCAGGAACCCCTACCCACCTTTTATTATTTCAAGCAATCATAGTAAGCATCACTTCCTTTGTTTTTTTATTTATGCCTTCGATAAGTAGCAGTTTTTGGATTCTTACTGCCTTAAGCGCCCAAAGTTACCTCATCATGTACATTTTGATGTTTATTTCTGCCATTCGATTGCGCTATACCAAACCCCATGTTCCCAGGGTATACAAGATCCCTTTTCCCCATAAAGGAATTTGGATCGCCTCACTCATGGGAATTACTGCTTCCGTATTTGCTATACTTTTAGGCTTTGTACCTCCAAGTCAAATAGAAATTGGAAGCAAAACCTTTTTTGTCGGATTTCTACTTATTGGTCTCTTGATCATGTGCGGACTCCCTTTGATTTTTTATTCCCTGAAAAAACCTAGCTGGGTACGAAAAGCTAAACCACTAAAATAATCTTTTAGAAAAAGGCCCATTTCTCATGGGCTTCTTTTTCTTTCTTTATTATCAAGCTCATGGGCGATATACTCCCTTTAAAAATCGCCATCTAGGAAAGGCTTATGAATTACGTCCCACTCGCTGAAAAGTTACGACCCAATCAACTTTATGATGTGTTTGGCCAAGAATCCATCCTGGAGCAAGGTGGATGGCTGCCCTCTTCCATTGCTTCACAACGTCCTTTATCTGTACTTTTTTGGGGGCCTCCAGGCTGTGGCAAAACTACCCTTGCTAGAATTTATATTTCATCCTTTGATGCAGAAACTGTGTTTTTTCATCCTGCTACGGACGGAATCGCTGATTTAAAAAAATTGCTCGAAGAAAAAAAAGCTCGCCCTCTCTTTTCTAAACCTTTAATAGTTTTTGTAGATGAAATTCACAGATGGAATCGCGCGCAACAAGATGTCCTCCTTCCTTTTTTAGAAAAAGGGACATTCACTCTGATTGCTGCAACTACAGAAAATCCTTCTTTTGTGCTTACTGGAGCTTTGTTATCTCGATTAAGAGTAGCTTCTTTTACCTACCTTCACCGCGTTGCGCTAGAAAAGATTATTTCCAGAGCTTTAATTTTGGAAAAAAATATAAACATAAGCGACGAAGTAAAAGAGTTCTTAATTGAACATTCTAAAGGAGACGGAAGGTACTTAATCAATATGCTAGAAACTCTCTCTCTTCATCCCCCGGGTACAAAGATTTCTCTGGAGGAAGCTAAGAAGCTTTTACAAAAAAGAGCTACGCTTTTTGATAGATCTCAAGATATGCACTTTCATCTCATATCCGCACTGCATAAATCCATCCGAGGCTCCGACCCAGATGCAGCCCTTTACTGGCTCTATAGAATGCTTGAGGGAGGGGAAGATCCTCTTTACCTGGCCAGAAGATTCATACGTATTGCAAGCGAAGATATTGGTCTTGCCGACCCGCAAGCTTTAACAGTGTGTCTAAATGCTCAAGCGGCCTTTCAAACTCTCGGGTCCCCAGAAGGGGAATTAGCTCTTGCTCAAGCAGCTGTGTATCTAGCCTTATCTCCAAAAAGTAATAGGCTATATCTGGCGTCAAAGCAAGCTAAACATAGAGCTGAGCAAACCTCTCACTTCCCTCCCCCACCTGCTATCTGCCATGCTCCTAATTCATTCATGAAAAACTTAGGTCTCGGTCGCCACTACCAGAATGATCATGATCTTCCACAAGCCTTTTCTCATGAACACTTTTTTCCAGCTGAGATGCCAAGGGAAACCTTCTACCAGCCTGTAGAAAGAGGTTTTGAAAGAGAAATGAAAAAAAGAACACGTTACTTTGAAGCCTTAAGAAAAAAGCGGCGATTTGAAAACCCATGCTAAGGATGGTGACAGGCGGCTCATGAAGCAATCGTCCTGTGGCCTGTCCTCTGCAAGAGGACCTGATCTCATGGGAACTTTAAAAAAAGATTCATAAACTTAACAAAAAAATGGTAATGTGAACTGTATCACAAAAATATTAAGTTTTACTTAATATTTGCTTACTATCTTCATAAAAAGTTAAATCAAATCGCCAAAGTAAAAGGGCACCTACAAAGCTTTAAATAACCCTGTAGGAATTTGAAGAATTTTAATGATTGCCTTCGCTTCATTAAATTCCGCCCTGACTTTATCTTAGCATATTTTATAATTAATTTTTACAATGCCTTAATACAAGTTAATTACAATCCACTAAAAATCAGCTCTTTGAATAGTGAAAATATTTTTATTTATCGATCCAGAGGCCTTGTTTTTTGATAAGATCAATCAATCTTTCCTCTGCTTCGGAGATGTCTATATTTTTTTCTACACAGTTTTTTCCAATATAGAGATCAATTTTTCCGGGACGGGATCCCACGTATCCGAAATCAGCATCGGCCATTTCACCAGGGCCATTGACTATGCATCCCATGATGGCAATTTTAAGACCCGGAAGATGAGAGGTTTTCTCTTTTATTCTTTTAGAAACTTCCTGCAGCTGAAACAAGGTGCGGCCGCATCCAGGACAGGAAATAAATTCTGTTTTTACACTACGTATTCTGGAAGCTTGCAAAATGGAAAAGCTCACCGCTAATCTATCCGATATATTCATTGAAGAATCTATACACAACCCTTGAGCCATCCCATCAATACACAAAGCTCCACATTCCATCGAAGCCTGTATTAACATTTCTTCCTTCTGCCCCCGATAAGCAAAGGCAAGTATGATAGGGGAGTAATTTTTATGTGTGTCTAGATAATCATGGAATGAATGAACCAGGTCTATTCTTTGATGATCTAATTCAATAAAAAAACATACTGGAGGTATAGTAAGAGAGGGTTTAGAAATCAGATCTGTAAGCTTAAGAGCATATGGAGCTGTAACAAGAGGGGGAGCTTGATCTGTATATAAGGGGATATCTACCCAACTAGCTCGTTGCGGTGAAACAATACAAATACCCGCTTTTCTGAGTGCTTTGATTTTTTCTATTGCAGCATTAGAGAGTTTATCTTCAATCAAAAGACCCTCTGGACTCGTAGATGACTTTTTGATACTTCCCCATTGATCAGTGCACCCAAGCTGCTCATAAAAACCTTCATCTAATATCTCGCTTTCACTCACCTTTAAAAACACGCTGCCTTGGGGATGCAATCCTGACGCAAAATGTATCTGTCTAGAGGGATGAGAGATGGGTTTTGCCAATTTGGCGCTAGATGAAGCGTATTGAACCAATTGCCTGCAGGGCTCAACCTCTTGCCACGGATCTTCCGTTAGTGACACTCGCAAAGTGTCTCCTATACCCTCAAGTAAAAGGGTGCCGATACCTACCGCTGACTTGACCCTACCATCTTCCCCCTCTCCTGCTTCCGTGACTCCCAGATGCAAAGGATAATTCCACCCAAGCTCAACCTGAGTTTGGACAAGCATTCTATATGCCTGAATCATTACTTTTGGATTGCTGGCTTTCATAGAAAAAATCAAATCATGAAAATCAAGATCTCTGGCTACCCTGGCAAATTCAAGGGCTGACTCTACCATCCCCTCGGCGGTGTCCCCATAGCGATTCATTATACGATCAGATAATGAGCCATGATTCGTGCCTATTCTAATCGCTTTTTTAAGCCGCTTACACTTTTCCACAAGGGGTGTAAACTCTTCAGCTATTTTGTTTAGCTCCGCTAGATAAGTAATCTCATCATATTCTATGAGTTTAAATTGCGCCCTTTTATCCACAAAGTTGCCTGGATTGATTCGGACTTTATCGACAAAATCCACTACCCTCATCGCAGCAGGTGGATAAAAATGAATATCTGCTACCATCGGGATGTGGACTCCTCTTTGCATGAGCCCATTTTTTATGTGCTCGCAGCTCTCAGCCTCCTTCATTCCTTGCACAGTCACACGAACTAAGTCACAACCCGCTTCTGCAAGACGAATCACCTGCTCTATAGTTCCCTCAACATCTCTTGTAGTTGAGGTGGTCATGGATTGAATTCTAATGGGATTATTTCCACCAATTCCAATCGATCCAACTTTTACTTCTCTTGTAATAAAGCGCCCGGCAGGCCGCTCGATAAATTTCATAAAAAACTTTACATGATTTTCTTAAAAGAAGAATGATAAACACAAATCCCCGATTCATCAAGTGTAAATTTATCTTTAAAAATGAAAATAAAAATTCATCTAGCTTTTATATACATAAAAAGGGTGGGGAGCACGCATTCTTTCGCTCAAAATTTCTTGCTTTTCCTTTAGAAGACTTTGTAAAAAAGCCCTCCATTCATCTGCCCTATTTTTCCATGAAAATCTTGTATCCGCATAATTTTTGATAAAACGGGATTCTTCCATCGTGAGCCCATTGCGAACGTCTTCTATTGCTTTTACCAGATGTTTAAAGAAATGATTTGAATGGGTGGTTATATTTTCTTGCCACTGATACATCCGGGTCAATCCCCCCGAAGTATCAAAAAGAGCTCCTAAATTAGGATGGACGCAAATCAATCCTGCGCTCATAGCTTCTATTAGCGCAATACAAGAAGTTTCAGTCCAAATACACGGGTATGCAAAAATATGGGCAGAAGCTAGAGCCTCTTTCACTTGAGTATTCGATACAGAGCCGTGATAATGAATGCGGGGATGCTCTTTACATCTTTGAAATAACTCCTGGTAAGGAATATCTCTTTCCGACCAGCCATATAGCTCAAAACTTGAAAAAATATCTAATTCAATATCATCATACAGC
>JBEIFG010000100.1:0-6955 GCA_040382555.1 Chlamydiales bacterium
CCTTTTTAAAAGTAGGTCCTGACTTTGGTAAATAGTTTTTTCCCTTATGAATAAAACTGGATTGCAATTAAATTTTTTCTCGAGAAAAAAGAGGTATGTGCTTATGAGGTCAGCTTTTTTATTTCTTTGTAGAAAACTATGTAATTCATCTTTAAGGGTTTCTGAAATTACAAGCGGTGCCATAGAATAACCTCTGCCTTGAAAAAGCTCTCTTAGGGAGTCTCGTTTGAGTGATGGATTCATTTTTAAAGAAGTCAGTCTAGCCTAGAAAATATTATTCTTCAAGCTTTTACATATTAGCTCTACAACACTAAATTTACTCAAATTTTAATTGATTTGATGGGGAAAAGATGAGTTGATTTGCATGCTAAAAACTGCTATGATCCTGCCCAGAAAAATCATAAGTATTTATTTTATAACTACAAGGAGAAATTCATGACCTTAACCCTTCAGGATTCACTTGAGCTAGAAGAAATTTTCGTAGAAGGATACGAAAAGGTGGTAAAAGTTAAAGATGACAAGGCGGGATTGCTGGCAATCATTAGCATTCACGATTCTTCGTTAGGTCCTACGCTAGGGGGAACCAGGATTTTTCCTTATGTCAGTTTTGAGGATGCGTTGACAGATGTGCTCAGGCTTTCAAAGGGTATGACCTATAAATCAGCAGCCTCTGAGTGTGCTCTCGGTGGGGCAAAAAGTGTGATCATGCTCGATCCAAAAAAAGGTAAAACGGAAGAAATGTTAATCTCTTTTGGTAGAGCAGTCGAGAGCTTAAATGGCCTGTATACATGCGCTGAAGATGTTGGATGCAGCGTCCAAGATGTTTCCATAATTAGTAGGGCTACTAAGTATGTGACTGGCCTTGACCACGAGAAAAGTAGTGGTAACCCGTCCTACTTTACCGCATGGGGAGTTTACAGAGGTATTCAGGCTGCACTGAAAAAAGTTTTTGGTGATGAATCAGTGAAAGATAAAAAAGTGGCTATTCAAGGGGTTGGAAGTGTCGGAAGAATTCTTGCAGACCTCCTTTTTTGGCATGGAGCAAACCTTGTGATTACGGATGTGGACGCTTCCAGGGCTCAAAAAGTAGCAAGGCAGTATGGAGCTAGTTACTGCGCAGCAGATGAAATTTGGTCAGAGGAGTGTGACGTTTTCTCTCCATGCGCTCTTGGAGGAATATTGAATTTACAAACGATTCCAAAATTAAAATGTAGGATTGTGGCAGGTGCGGCTAATAATCAGTTGCTTACTGAGAATGATGCTGATGAACTTAAAAGCAGGGGTATTTTGTACGCTCCGGACTATGTAATCAATGCAGGCGGACTCATTAATGTAGCTGAAGAGATTACCATTGAGGGGTATAAGCCTGAGAGCGCCAGACGTAAAACGGATAAGCTTTTTGATCAGCTACTTACAATATTTGATATAGCAGAGCAAAATGGATGTTCCACTAGTCAAGCAGCAAATTCTTTAGTTGAATATAGACTTAAATACAAAATTGGTAAGAGACAGCAACCCCCATACTATCACCACGCGCAATCATAAAGGCTATCTAATGCAGACTATCCAACATCAACTTCAACAGATTTTTTCGGATCTAATCGAGTATTGCTACGGTAATGATTTACCTCCCGATAGTCATCATAGGGTTGCAGAAGTAATGCAGGTATCACAAGAGCAATTCGGTCATTATCAATGTAATAACGCCCTGAAGATCGCAAAAGACTTAAAAAAGAATCCACGAGAAGTGGCTGAAAATATTGTTTCTTGTTTTTCTGCTAAAAAGGATTCCTTTTGTACGAGAGTTGAAGTAGCTGGCCCAGGTTTTATAAACGTTACCATCGCCCCCTCTTTCTTGGCTCAGGAAATTTCAGAATTATTAAAAGACAAAAGGCTTGGTGTTTCTTTACCAGAGAAGATTTTAAAGATTATTGTTGAGTTTTCTTCACCAAATATTGCCAAAGAATTACATGTTGGTCATTTGCGCTCCACGATAATTGGAGACTGTATAGCTAGATTATTTGAATTTCTAGGTCATGATGTCCTGAGGCTCAATCATGTGGGAGATTGGGGAACTCAGTTTGGAATGCTTATTTCTTACTTAAAAACTTTTCATGCTGAAGTATTTGCAGGTCATCAGCTCACAGACTTGCCACAGTTAATGAAATGGTATAGAGCGGCAAAAAAATTATTTGATGAAGATCTTGATTTCAAGAAAAAGTCACAATTGGAAGTGGTTAAACTTCAATCTGGAGATCCCGTCGCCCTTACGGCATGGCAAATGATATGTGATATTTCTCGGAAAGGATTTCAAGAAATTTATGATCTTATGGATGTATCTTTGATAGAGAGAGGGGAGTCTTATTATAACCCGTTTTTAGCGGAGGTGGTAAAAGACTTGGAAAATAAGGGCATGGTTACCCTTTCAGGGGGAGCTAAATGTGTATTCTTAGAAGGATTTGTTACTAGAGAAGGTCAGCCATTACCTATGATTATACAAAAATCTGATGGAGGTTATAACTACGAAACCACAGATATGGCTGCGCTAAGACATCGGATTGATATCGAAAGAGCAGATCGTATTATTTGTATAACCGACGCTGGTCAGGCCCTTCATTTCCAGCAAGTGTTTAAAACAGCGGAAAAAGCAGGGTACTTTGATCCAACTAAACAGCAGGTGGAGCATGTAACCTTTGGAGTTGTTCTGGGACCTGACGGTAAAAAGTTCAAAACGAGATCTGGAGAAACAGAAAAGCTTATTGATTTGCTTTTCGAAGCGGTAAAAAAAGCTGATGAAATCTTTAAAGAAAGATTGCCTGATATCTCTGATGAGGAGAGAAAACAGTTATCACTAGCTCTTGGTATCGGTGCTGTAAAATACGCGGATCTGGCTTGCCATAGAGTCAAGGATTATGTGTTTAGCTATGAACGAATGCTTAAGTTTGAAGGCAATACAGCGGCATTTTTAATGTACGCCTTTGTAAGGATTGAGGGAATTAAGCGAAAAAATCAAAAAAACTTAGAGGGGCTAATCCAATCCACTCCAGTGGTAATTACTCATTCTTCAGAAGTGTCCCTAGCCTTGCACTTACTAAGATTCGGGGAAACCTTAGATTCTATGGCTAAGGATTTACTACCTAATAGGTTGACTGATTATCTGTACGTGCTTGCAGAAAAGTTTAATGCCTTTTATAGAGATTGTAGAGTTGAAGGTGTGCCTGAAGAGGAGAGTAGACTTCTTTTGTGTGAAGCTTCGAGCCGCATTCTTGAAAAAGGCTTGTATATATTAGGCCTCAGAACAGTGAATCGAATGTAGTTCAATAGCTGTTTTTGAGCTGGCTCCGGCGATTTCTTTTACAAACTTAGGAATTGCATATCCTGGCATGGTTTTTTTCAGCTGTTGAATCAATTCTAGGCCTTTTTTTTCATCTGCTTCGAAATGAGCTGTTCCTTGAGCTCTATCAAGCTGATGTAAGTAATAGGGTATGATGCCGCATTCTATAAGCTTTTGCAATAGGTTGGCCATCGTTCCAAGATTGTCATTTACCCCTTTCAAAAGAACTGATTGATTGAGAATAGGGATACCAAGCTTTGCGATTTGCTTCAGCGAATGAGCTACTTCATTATCTAATTCAAGCGCATGGTTACAGTGAAGCACGAAAACAACTTGCTTAGACAGATTTTTAAGAATATTTAAAAATTCTTCATCTACTCTTTCGGGTATACCGATTGGAAAACGTGAGTGAAAGCGAATTGTTTTTATATGCTCGATGGTATCGATTTTTTTTAGAAGCACTTCAAGTTTTTCATTACTGAGTGATAAGGGGTCACCACCACTTAATATAACTTCTTTGATTGAAAAATCGTTTTCTAAAATTTGTACTTCCTGATCGAAAGTTTTATCTTCATTCTCGTAGGAGTAATTTCTTCTAAAGCAATATCTGCAATGCATTACACAAGCGCTAGTACTTATAAGTAAAGCTCTACCTTCGTATTTATGTAGTAGCTTTGAGCATCTTTTAGAACTTACATCTCCCACGGGGTCTTGAAGAAAGTCTTTGTGGGGAATAGTTTCTTCTAAAAGGGGAACGAATTGTAAAAAAATTGGATCGTTAAGAGTGCCTTTTTGAATTTTTTTAGCTAAGCGCAGAGGTAAATTTAAGATAAATTTTGAGTGCTGGAAGAGTTTTTTGCAATCATCGTCAGAAAGTTGCAAAAACAAGCAAAGCTCTTTTATATTAGTAAAATTATTTTTTTGAATGAGTCTCCATAAAGGAGGAGATTTATGTAAACAAATCATTTTATACTAAAATTATGACAATTTGAGTATTTTAATTTAATAATTATGTTCAGTCAAGATGTTTTATTAAAGAGGAGTGGTATTCGCAAAAATCATATTTTTAAGAGAGGGAGGCTTAAAAGACTCTCTCTTAATATCTGCTTGAAGTCCTGAGAGCTTTTGAACTAAGCTTTCATATCCTCGATCAAGATTATGAATATTAGAGATAATGCTCTCTTCAGGAGCTAGAAGAGCCGCGAGTACATAGGCAAAGCCCGCTCTAAGATCGGGGATTTTAATTTCTTTTCCTGATAAGCGTGTCGGTCCTTTTACGATTAAGCTGTGATAAAAGCCCTGGGAAGCAAATCGACACTCCTTACATCCCAAGCAATTGGTAGATAATTCTATATCAGCCCCCATTTCTTTGAGCATTTCAGTGTATCCAAAGCGATTTTCGTATACTGTTTCATGGATAGTAGAAAAACCTTTAGCTTGCGTTAATAGCACCACAAATGGTTGTTGCCAATCAGTCATAAAGCCAGGATGCACTTCTGTTTCGATGTGAACACCACCTCTTAAAGGGCCCTTGTAGAAGAACTCAATACCATCATTTTTTATGTTAAACCCCGCATTAACCTCTCTTAATTTATTCAAAAAGGTAATCATGTGTTGGTGCTGGGCTCCCTCCACAAATATTCGTCCTTTTGAAGCTATGGCGGCCATCCCAAAAGAGGCAGCTTCTATACGATCGGTTACAATAGTATGCTCAACTTCATAAAACTGATTGGTATATTGGATGCGGATTGTTCTATCTACATCAAATGAAATCATCACTCCAAGTTTCTGTAAAAATAAAACAAGGTCAATAATTTCAGGTTCTACAGCAGCATTTTTAATTACGGTAGTACCTTTAGCTTTTACGGCAGCAAGTATGCTATTTTCTGTAGCTCCAACGGATGGATAAGGTAATTCTATTAGGGTCCCCCTAAGACCACTTGGAGCCTTAGCGTAGTAAAAAGATTCGTTGTTAGAGGAGCAGAACTGAATCTGCGCCCCAAGTCTTTCTAATGATTGAATATGAAAATCTACAGGTCTTTTTCCTATTGGACACCCTCCTGCAGTGGGTACTCTGATTTCTTGACTTGTTTTACCAAGTAGGGCACCAATCATAAGAATCGGTATTCTATTTGCCCCCGAAAAGCGCTGGGGAATTACCGAAGTCTTTAGTTCTTTAGTAATAATTTCAATAGTGCCGTTTTTTTTATCCCAATTTATATCAGATCCGATCTCTTTGCATAGATCAACTGTAACTTCTACTTCGGCTATATTAGGGACATTATAGAGCACACTGCGCTTATCAGAAATTAAGGAAGCTACAAGTATTTTTGTTACAGCATTTTTTGCTCCTGCTGCTTTTACTTTTCCTTCGAGAGGTGCCCCTCCCTTTATTCGCAAAATTTCCATGCCTCTTTCCCCACATTCTTCTAATAGTCTTATCTCTATATCTCTTTTAAGTAAATATCTTTTAGTGATCGATTTAGGATAGGATTTGGCACTCTAAAACTTTAGGTAGTTTTCTTTCTCTGCCAGACGGAAGGATAACGGAGTTAGGTAGAAGATTTTTTTCTCGATTCCTTGAGTTAAAGCTCATGGCTATACTCTGATGGGGGAAATGGTGCTTCTGCAACATTAGTGCTACATAACCCATTGTTTTTCTGGCATTTATTTCCACAATAGGATGCAGCTGAAGGTGGTTTTTATCCAAATAAATCATTGCATCTATACCTATGTTTCCATAAAAGCCCAAGGAAGCAATTTTTTTTAGGATATTAAGAGCATGGAATTTATGGTCTGCTAAAAAAGATTGATATTTTTTTTCTATGTTACCATCAGGATAAATGATTGTTTTGCGGTATGTCCCCTTTTCATCATTAAAGCAGCATGTGGATCCATAGTAGTCGATCATTTTATTTTTATGAATAAACCACTGGCTACTAAAGTCAAATACTCTTTGAACCCAAGGTTCTGCTATCATGAGTAAATTGGATGAAAAGTATTGGCTAAGAAAAGTCTCTTGAACACTATCAAGAGTGTGGCTCACAAAAAGCAGACCCCTTCCAGAAAATCCAAAAGGATGCTTAATGACTTTTTTGCCCTCAAACTCCTGAATCCATTGTTTGGTTTCTTTCATATTTGATAAAAGTTTTGCTCTTGGTAGCTTGGGGGAATGAGTGAACGAAAATTCTTTAGAGTGAATGTATTTAACCAGTTCCCAATCAGGCATATCAAAGAAGAGTTTTTTAGATATTGCCCATTTTTTCAGGGAAGGGGTGTATCCCCAGCTATCTATTGAGTTAATGAGTAATTCAGTAGATGGTAAAAGAGAGCTTTTTCCATATTGGATTCCCATCCCTTCTAGTCTTTTTAGATAGTTTTTTTCAGGTAGAGCAGAGGTCAATATAAGGTCATCGGTTTTACAGTAGAGAAAGCTTAAAAATTGTAGTTGAGTGAATAGGGGGTGGGAATTAAAGGAGCAGAGAAAGTCGGTCTCCATTTTTTGCTGCATTTCCCATTCAAACTGACAGTTTGCTATTTTTATCATGAGTTAAAAAAAAAGAATTCTATGTGGACTGATTATATTATATTTCGATAGGATGGTTTATATTTTGAGTGGGC
>JBEIFG010000101.1:0-6819 GCA_040382555.1 Chlamydiales bacterium
AATTTTTTTAAAATCATTTATTTTTAGGTAGTTTATTTTATTTTAAAATGTTGATTTTCAACACCTTAACTTTTATGAATTTTATATGTCTTAAGGCCAATAGGAAGTTTAAAACTATGGTCAAAATTTTGTTGATAAGTCACTTAGATGCAATGGATGGCCAAAGAAAAAAGTCCTCAGATTCTACATGAAATATTTGGGATTGATCGGGGATAATTAGCCATTTATACCGGTGGCCAGGTTCTAAATAGCTAGATACTTCATATATATCGACATTCAGCTCAATGAGCTCTTTTTGAGATCCAAGTTTTACAGAAGTGGGTATAGGGCCTATTTTTTCAGAGGGCTTCATGACATCAATAGCAAACAACTCAAAAGAGGTATAATAACAAGGAGATTTTATAATAAAATGAATACTGGAATTTTTTTTTGCAATATTGAGAAATTTAGGGGGACGGTGAGGTATACCGTAAGAAATTGGAGAAGCAAGATTGGTACCTGAATCAATAGTTTTAATTGAATAAGTATAGTGCCCATTTGAGGCTTCAATCCAGTATGGCCAAAGAAATGAAGGAGAATTTTTCAAAAAGTACATTTGCAGATCACAGGATGATAACATGGTTTTATCTTTAGGCCATCTTCCTCTAAAAGCATCACATTCTACTTTTAGCTTTTTCCCGTCTATTTTAACAGTCGGGTTCCAAATTTTTCTTCGATCGGGCTCTTCTTTTTGTGGTGCAGGTCCCGTTTTTTTTCTTTCAGATTCTTCTATTTTTTTAAGATCTAGCTTTAGTAATTGGGAGAGGAAATTTTCATCATCATGAATAAAAAGCCAGCCTTTTTTAGTCACAGAATAAGACTCTAAAAGAGTAAAAGATTCTAAGTCGATTTCATACATAATCCAAGAGGTGTGCCCCGGAGCTCCTAAAGATAGCCACTGTTTCCAGTCTGTCTTAGTTGATACTGCATAGCTGGGTGCAGTGACTTCTTCTAAGATGATTTTTTGCTTAGAATTAGCACGAACTAAAAGTAAGGATATGTTTTTTTCCTGCTCTGTCACCATAAAATCTCCCAGTGCCGCGTTTCGAAGCCGATCACCTAGGGATACACCAAAGCAGGGTAGGCTAATTATTCCTAGAAAAAAGTGTAGTAAAATTTTTTTAAAAATTTTCATAGGATAATTTACCCATTTCGAGTTATAGGAGTATACAGGATGTTTCTTTTATTTAGGGATTTTTACTTTTATTGCTATTTAAAAGCTTACTCTAAGATTTGAACACATTTTACATTATCTTTAATCCCTCTCTATACAAGGCAATCGGAGATGAAGCAAGAATCTTTTTCAAAATCTTCATATGGCAATTCATTTGCACTACTAACAGATTTGTACGAGCTAACGATGGCGTATGGGTATTGGAAGGAGGGTATAGCTGAGAGGAATGCCTGTTTTTATGTTTTTTTTAGAAAAAAGCCCTTTCATGGGGAATTTGCAATCGCGGCTGGACTTAAAAATATTACAGATTTTCTCAAAAGTTTTAAATTCGATAAGTCTGATATTGAATATCTTAAATCCCTAAAAGATGCGCAAGGAAGGCAAATGTTTGAAGATGCCTTTTTGCTTTATTTAAAGGATTTAAGATTCAGTTGTGATGTGGATGCAGTCCCCGAAGGGACAATTTGTTTTCCCCAGGAGCCGATGTTTAGAGTGATTGGACCCATCCTGCAGGCTCAGTTGATTGAGAGCGCTATATTAAATATTATCAATTTTCAAACTTTAATCGCTACAAAGTCCTCCCGCGTGTGCCTCGCTGCTTATCCTGATGAGGTCATTGAATTCGGTCTGCGGCGTGCCCAAGGAGTTGATGGCGCTCTGTCTGCTAGTAGAGCTTCATTTATTGGGGGGTGCCATGCTACATCGAATACTTTAGCAGGAAAAATCTTTGGTATTCCAGTGGCAGGCACTCATGCTCATAGTTGGGTTATGGCTTTTGAGGATGAAGAGAAGGCTTTCTCTGCTTTTGGAAGTGTCTTTCCATACAATAGCGTTTTTTTGATAGATACTTATCAAACCTCAATTGGCATCCAGAAGGCTGTTCGTGTTGGGCTTGCTCTAAAAGACAAAGGGGCGAGCTTAATGGGTGTCCGATTAGATTCAGGGGATTTAACTAGTCTTAGTGTGCTGGCCAGAAAACTACTTGATGAGGCTGGGCTGATAGATACTAAGATTATGGCAAGTAATGAACTTGATGAATACTCGATAGCTGATCTTAAAAGCAAGGGAGCGAAAATAAATCTTTGGGGAGTTGGAACAAACTTAGTTACCGGAAAAGAACAGCCAGCCTTAGACGGAGTCTATAAAATGTCAGCTTTTGAAGACCCAAATGGGAACTGGGAATATAAAATGAAAATATCAGATCAGATAGCAAAATCTTCCACACCTGGAATTTTGCAAGTTAGAAGATTTTCCAGTTCCGGGAAGTATGAAATGGATGTAATTTATGATCAAAATAAGCATCCAGTATTTGATAGGGCTTGTGATTTTACAATGACTGGTACAGAGCATCTAGTTCACTCACATTGGGAGTATAAAGACTTATTAATTCCCATTTTTAATAAAGGCCGGCTAGTTTATGAAAGTCCAGATTTGATGGAGATTAGAAACTATTGCAAGATAGAATTACAAAATTTCTCCCCATCACTTAGAAAGTTTTTCAACGCCAGTACCTATAAAGTGGCCATGGATCAAAAACTTTCCAAATTCAGGGCTGACATCATAAAACAGACCAAAAGGGGAGGGATTTAATGAACAGCGCTCTTATTGTTGTAGATATACAAAAAGATTTCATGCCGGGAGGATCTCTTTCTATCCCCCTTGCAGATGAAATCATTCCTGGAATTAATCACATAATGAGAATGTTTTCTCTTGTGGTAGGAACAAAAGACTATCATCCCAAAAAACATATCAGTTTTGCTTCTACTCATATTGGTAAAAAACCTGGAGATCACATTGAAATAGAAGGAGGTACTCAAATTCTTTGGCCTGATCATTGTATTCAAGGATCGCAAGGCTCGGAGTTTGACTCAAGATTGGATAAAGAATGTTTTCTTCATATTGTTTTAAAAGGGACTCATAAAAATATAGATAGCTACAGTACTTTTTTTGATAATGCAAGAGATCATTCGACAGGTCTTAGTGATTTTTTATTTAAGCAAGATATTCATAAGGTATTTCTATGCGGTGTAGCTACAGAATATTGTGTGCTTTTTTCAACCATTGATGCTTTAGACTTGGGTTTTGAGGTATTTGTCATTAAAGATCTATGCCGTCCCGTAGAATTACTCAAAGGAGATGAGAAATTAGCTTTAAAAAAAATGGAGGTAAGGGGAGCTAAGTTGATTGATTCCTCAGAAGTAGCAAGTTTTTTGTAATGCTGTCAAAATCGTTGGTTTCCATAAAAATACATTTTAAGCAACTAGTATGTCCAAAGAATATATGTATTTTAGAAGAGGTCATACCAAAAAACTAGCAAATACCTCCCTAGGCATTTCATGGGCTTTGTCTTTTTCATGGGCGGCTTTAAGTTGAATTTTTAAATAATTACTCTTACTCCCATAAATTAAATTTTTTACTGCCTTTGGTTTTACCTTCATGGCAATCATGAGTTGATTTCTTATTTTTTGGACCCTATTTGACAGGATATCCTATTTCTATCTATACTCTAGCGAAAAACGTTATCTATATGTTCAATATTTTAGTTTGCAGTTCTTTTTTTCAATGGAATTATCACGGCCTTTAAATCTGGCCTTCTCATTTAATAATTACCCACAGTTTTTTACGAATAAAATACCTTAAGGATTCATAATGCAAACTAAAGCCCTTCAGAAGCGCTCACATCTCTCTCTCGGTATTAGCTGCACCCTTATGGTAGCTGGCACCACAATTGGAGCAGGCATGCTCGGCATGCCACTTGCCACAGCCAAAGCGGGTTTTTGGCCAGCGGTAGGGATGACCATAATGGTATGGGCATTCATGCTCACAACAGGTTTACTTTTGCTTGAGGTGTGTTTAAAAGTGCCACAAGGAAAAAATATTTTGTCTTTATCGAAATATTTTTGGGGTAATCAGGGAAAGGGTTTAATAGGATCTTTATTTGCCTTTTTATACTACTGTCTTCTTGTGGCCTATTTTGCTGCAGGCTCTCTTCTGATTTCCTCAATATTTCAACTTCCATCCTTTATAAGCTTGGTGATGTTTTGCCTTATATTTGGTGGGGTTGTCTCATTAGGTCCAAAGTGGATTGATAAAGTAAACTTCCTTCTTACTTTATTTATGTTTTCAACCTACGCTCTTCTAATTTACTGGGGAGGGCAGGCTGTGGATTTACGTAAGCTCACCACATGCAATATGGAAGCTTCTTTGCTGGCTACCCCAGTGTTATTTAGCGCATTTGGCTACCATAATGTAATCCCATCCCTAGCTAATTATGTATCCGGGAATAAAAAAGTCTTGAGAATCTCCTTAATAGCTGGCACAACAATAGCACTTATTGTTTTTTTGCTGTGGCAGTGGATAATTATCGGATCGATCCCTCAAGATGCTCTTGGCAAGACTATGCAGCAAGGTCTTCCCGTTACGGCGGCTTTACAGGTAGTGCTTGGAAGACCTGAGATTTTTATAGCGGGACAATGTTTTGCTTTTTTTGCTTTGACTACGTCTCTTTTAGGGGTTTGTTTTTCAATGGTTGATTTTTTAGCTGAAATCTT
Source organism: Chlamydiales bacterium (assembly GCA_040382555.1). Classification (GTDB taxonomy): domain Bacteria; phylum Chlamydiota; class Chlamydiia; order Chlamydiales; family Rhabdochlamydiaceae; genus VGMB01. The sequence continues at coordinate 4,765 of JBEIFG010000101.1, forward strand.
TCACCCAAATTCCCGCTGGAATACTAAAGAATTCTTAACTTTGTGTACTTTTATACCTCCATTTATTTGCGTGTGCCTTAACCCTCACATTTTCGATAAAGCATTGGGAGTTGCTGGAGGAATAGGAGAGGCTTTTTTAAATGGATTTATTCCTATTGCCTTTTTCACTTTGATAAAATTAAAAAATGATCCGCTACAAAAAGTAGCTTCCAAACAATGGGGTCTTGGTATTTTAGTGGTTTTTTGTACTTTGGTATTTGCAGTAGAAGTATTTGATTTATTTAGGTAGATCCGCAGGGATCATCTGCTTGTGGCAAAGCTCTAAAACTTCTATACCTGCCATAATAAGATTTAATTGTTTTGCCTGTTGAACATCTACCCAGCAAAGATCCGTGTGCTCATCTAATTTTAATGTGAATTCTGGTAGTGAAGATAGCTTAAGGCCAAAGATATGGAAGATCAACCCATTCTGCTCAAAATGTATATACACAGAACCTATCTTTTCTAAAAGCGAAGAATCCATAAGATTATATCCGATCTCTTCTTGAACTTCTCGTATAACAGTTTCTAATGGTGACTCATGCTTTTCTTTTTTTCCCGCGGGTAAGCACCATGTATTCCCTTGGGGCTTATCCTCATGCCTTTTAAGAAGCAGAAATCTATTTTCAAAAAGAAAAAAGCAACCAGATACCTCGCAGGATGGCTGTGCGAATGGAGGAATTGTAGAAAAAAAAGTATAATTAGTAGAATTCATAATAAATTTATTTATTTTTTAGTATGTTTTGATTATTTAAAGGAAAAAACAAGGTGGTTATTATGATGATACATCCTATGGCTAATTATGTAATTTCTTTAATAGCTGGGGTTTTAATTCTAGTTTTTCCAACGATTCTTAATTATATTGTAGCTCTATACTTAATTCTTATCGGTTTAGTCGGTATTTTGTCCAGAGTAGGGTGAATTGTTTAACTTTTTGTATACAATTATACTTTAGAATTTTGAACTCAGGAACAAAGTAGGAATATTAACTTTTTGGGGCGATTTTTTTAGCGAGGTCTCCAGGGACATCTGTAATAATTCCATCTATACCCATTTCCAATAATTCTTTGCAGCGACTGAAGTCATTCACTGTCCAAACTATAATTTTAAAGCCATTTTTTTTCATTTCTTGAATTTGAGAGGGAGCTTTTATCATGGAGTGGTCGGGGGATAAAATATTAATCTTAAGGTCTTTTGCGAAATTCAAGATAAAATCAAGACCCGGAACTTTAAGATTAGCACTTATAAAAGTTAAAATTTCTTCTGCAAAAAGACAAGCAAGGATAGCTTCGGGTTCTTGCTGACGAAGCAGGGATAAAATTTCAGGATCAAAGGATGAATATTGCACCCTATGTGAGAATCCTTTTTTATGTACTACCTCTAAAACGGTTTCAACAATCTCATGGGGATTTAAGCTGTAATGAGGATATCTAAGGTCTCTTTTGAGCTCAATGTTAAGCTTAATTTTTTGAGCTGCCGGATGAGATGAATGGGTAATGAGATCAATCACTTCTTCCAGAGTAGGTACTGTGGTAGTTATGGATCTTTGTTGGGTGGATGAATCCCAAAAAGCTTTTTTTTCAAAATTGAGTTTTTTTATCTCCTCCAGATTTAAGGAGTGGATGAAAATGTTTTCTTGGGGGCTTGATCCATCTTGGTAGCTACATGCAAGGGGATCTAAACTAAAGTTATGATGAATAATCGCTTTTCGATCTTTGGTGATTTGGATATCGAGTTCAATAAAATCAGCTCCAGATTCCCAGGCCGCTTTAAAAGCGGGTAAAGTATTTTCCGGATATATGGTTCTGGCTCCTCGATGAGCATGTATCTCAAAAGACTGAATTTGATGCATATACAAAGCACATATAAATATTGTTTTTTTAATCCAATTCATTAATTCCTCTGAGAAAAACCAAAATATTATATCGTTTTTATCTATTCAAATAAAGAGGAAATTCTTAATTAAATTATTATAATATTTTAAACAAAAAATCAATTAATTTATTTTAAAATTTA
>JBEIFG010000102.1:0-6679 GCA_040382555.1 Chlamydiales bacterium
CCGCACGCCGAATATAACTTTTAGTACGAACGATTACTGCCTTGACAACATCACCCTTTTTAACACTTCCTTTTGGATCAGCTTCTTTTACAGAGCATACGATAACGTCGCCAACAGCGGCATATCTTCGCTTAGAGCCCTTGAGTACTTTAAAACATTTTACTCGCTTGGCACCGGTATTATCTGCTACTTCCAAATCACTTTCTTGTTGGATCATGATTTTCTCTCTATTCCTTTAAAATGTTACTATGCTAATACCTCAACAACTCTCCATCTTTTAAGTTTGGAGAGAGGGCGAGTTTCCATTATTCTAACTCTTTGACCTTCTGGTATCTCAATGCTGTTTTCAGCATGTGCGTAATACTTTTTAGCTCTTGTGATTACTTTTCCAAAATGAGGATGTCTTAGTGTTCTCTCAACTTTAACTGTTACAGTTTTTTGCATCTTGTTAGATACAACAACACCCTCTTTTACCTTGCGAGCACTTTTTTTTACTAATTGGTCCATAAAATCCTCTATTTGTTCGCGTAGGTTTTTTCACTTATAATAGTAAGAACACGCGCTCTATCTTTTTTTAAGTGTTTGAGAAGATGAGGTTTATCTAACTTCCTAGAAATTTTGAGCTCATTTCTCATGCGATAAATTTGTTTAGACAAATCAACACTGAGAAGCGAAAGCTCCTCAATCGACTTATCTCTTAAATTACTAATATCTTGCATTATTTGAACCTGGGTTAGACTCTTTCTACTCTTTCTACAAATCTGGTTTTAATTGGAAGTTTAGCAGCAGCTCTTCTTAAAGCATTTTGCGCTACTTCTTTAGGTACATTACCAACTTCAAACAAAATTCTTCCTGGTCTTACAACAGCTACCCAATGATCTGGTGCTCCCTTACCTTTACCCATTCTGGTTTCAGCAGGTTTTTTAGACACAGACTTGTCTGGGAAAATTCTTATCCAAACTTTTCCACGTCTATTGAAATATCTGTTAATAGCAACGCGGCAAGCTTCGATTTGATGCTGTGTTATGCGACCTCGTTCTAAAGTCTGCATAGCATATTCACCAAAATCAACGAAGTTAGCTGCTCTACTTAGACCGGCCATTTGGCCTTTTTGCATTTTTCTATATTTAGTTCTGACTGGCATCAAGGCCATATTAGCCTCCTACTGATCTGCTATGTGTTTCTTCTCCACGATTGATCCACACCTTAACACCAATAGATCCATACGTGGTCTCTGCTCTTCCAGTTGCGTAATCGATATCTGCTCTAAGTGTTTGTAAAGGAATTCTGCCTTCTTTATACCACTCTGTCCTAGCTATTTCGGCACCACCGATACGACCTGAAATTTGGACTTTAATACCCGCTGCGCCAGCATCCATAGATGATTGCATAGCTTTTTTCATAATGCGTCTAAAAGGGATACGGCGCTCTAGTTGCTTTGAAATTCCATCAGCAACAAGACGAGCATCAAGATCTGGCCTCTTAATTTCATCCACTTCAATCCAAATATCTTTGCCGGTTATCTTTTTTAACTCTGCTTTAAGAACGTCAATCTCAGCACCTTTTTTTCCAATGACAAGACCTGGTCTTGCAGTGTGAATCGTTACTTCGACTTTATCGCTCATTCTCTTTATGGAAAGCTGCGAAGTACCTTGGCAGCATGGTTTTTTAATCAGATGTTTACGAATTACGTCATCTTCACCAATAAGTGTACCGAACTCTTGCTTGTTTGCAAACCAGTTAGACTTCCACTTTTTTCTAATTGCTAGTCTAAAGCCTGTTGGGGAAGTTTTTTGTCCCATTCTTTCTCCTTACAACCTTTTCTATTTATCAGCTGATACAACGATTGTGAAATGGCTAGTCCTTTTCATTACAGGAACTCTTCCACCTTTATTTTTAGCTTTCGCTCTCTTAAGAACAGGGCCTGCATCCACACGCACTTCCTTAACAAGCAAATCTCTTCTTTGAACATTCAATTGTGACTCTGCATTGGCTATTGCACTGTGCAAAGTTTTAAATAGAAGTTTTCCAGCTTTAAGTTGTGATGCCATAAGCTGAAGGGCAGCGTCTTCTACCTTCATACCTCTTATGATATCAGCAGCGAGTCTCGCTTTTCGCGGAGGAACTCTAACATATTTTGTTATTGCTGTCGCTGTTTGCATATTTATACCTTTTTAAATTTATTGCCTGTTATTGCTTACTAGTCTGTTTTTTTAGCTGCATGACCTTTGAAAGTTCTCGTTGGAGAGAACTCACCAAGTCTGTGACCAACCATATTTTCAGAAACAAAAACAGAAATAAATTTTTTTCCGTTATGAACGTCAAATGTATGACCAATCATTTCCGGAAGAATCATCGACCTTCTTGACCATGTTTTGATTGGTTTTTTTGAACCTGTATTATTTAACTTTGTCACTTTCTCTTGTAAATGATGCTCAACGAAAGGACCTTTTCTAAGCGATCTACCCATAGACTCCTCTATTTCCTACGATCTTTAATAATCCACTTTGTAGTTTTACGTTTGGATCTAGTCTTAAATCCTTTAGTATACTTTGCCCATGGTGTTTGCGGAATGTAGCCATTGTGCTTACCTTCTCCACCACCGTGAGGGTGATCCACAGGATTCATCGCTGTTCCGCGAACAGTAGGTCTTACCCCTTTCCAGCGCATTCTTCCTGCTTTTCCTTCAACTCGTAGATTCCTGTCTTCGTTAGAAAGGGCTCCAAAAGTCGCTCTACAATTTTCATTTATTAATCTAATTTCACCAGAAGGCATCCTGATAGTTGCATAACCTCCACTTTTAGCCATAAGCTGCGCTGAAAGTCCTGCTGATCTGACTAATTTACCACCTTTACCTGGCACTAATTCAATGTTGTGAATGGTAGAGCCAAGAGGCATAAATTTAAGCTTCATTGAACAGCCAGTATTAAAGGGGGCGTCATCGCTAGAGGATATTACATCACCTTTTTTTATACCTTGAGGGGCTAGGATATATCTCTTTTCACCATCAGCATAGTTTAAAAGAGCGATAAAAGCCGTTCTATTAGGATCATATTCTACAGAGGCAACAGTAGCAGGAACGCTTTCCTTGTCTCTTTTGAAATCAATAATTCTATAGAATTGCTTGTGGCCGCCACCTTTATGTCTACATGTAATGTGACCATGATGGTTACGACCGTTAGTTACTACTTTTTTAACGAGCAAAGACTTCTCTGGTGCAGGAGTAGCTCTTTTAGCATCTCCTATTCCACGAGTCAATTGACTATTACTATTGAGAACTAAATGTCTTGTGCTCGGAGTCACTGGACGAAATTTTTTTGTCATAGTTTATTTCAACCTTTCTTTCTCTTAAACATTATCATCAATTGAGTCGCCAGCAGCAAGAGTCACGATAGCTTTCTTAAAAGCTGCCTTGAAACCTGTTCTTCCTCGAACTCTTCGTTCTTTCTGTTTTACGTTGATGGTGTTTACAGAAAGGACTTTAATTTTTTTATCTGAATAAATCTCTTCTACAGCCTGTGCAATTTGATATTTGTTTGCCTTTTTATCTACGATAAAAACAAACTTTGGAGATTGGCACTGCTTTACACAAGGGTTACTTGAGCTGAATTGAAGCTGCTCAAGAACTCTAGCTTTTTCAGTAACATGACGATTTTTTACAATATCGAATGGATTTTTTTTATTCATGATTATTTCTTTCCTCCGAGGAGCACCATCAGTTCGTCGCAAGCCGTGTCTAAAACAACGATTTCTTGATGAAGAGCCAAATCGTAACCGTTTACATTTGGAACATAGCCAAAATCGGCTTTTTGAATATTTCTCAAACTTAAAACTAATGTTTCATGCCTTTCAGCTGCAAAAACCAAGGACCCATCTTCACTGTTTGCATAAATAGCCGCGTCTGCAAGAAATAAGACCTTCTTACGATCTAGACCACGAGCTTTTAAATAAGCACTTACAGCTTTTGTTTTAGGACCTTCAAGAGAGCTGCAGTCGAGAACATGAAGGTTTTGAGAGTTAATTTTTTCTACTAGCAAGTGGCGAATAGCCGCTCTTTTTTCTTTTTTATTAATACGCACATGCTGATCATACTTAGGCCTAGGAGCGTGAACTCTTCCGCCGCCTTTATACTGAGGAGCTCCAAGATAACCTTGACGAGCTTTACCTGTTCCTTTTTGAGGGTGAGGTTTTTGACCAGAATGACTTACTTCAGATCTGGATTTTGTGCTAGCAGACCATTGTCTTGCATTAGCACGTAAGGCGATAAGATAATCTTTGATTAACTGGGAATTTACAGAAGAATCTAAAAAATGATCTTCTAATTGAATTTCTCCAATTTCTGCGCCGTTTAGATTATATTTCTTTAGTACTGCCACGACTCAACTCCTACCCTTTCTTATTCTGTTTCGAAGCGCTTATTTTTTTCGCTTTCGCAATATACACAAGAGACTCTCTAGCGCCAGGTACTGCACCCTCGACCAGTATGACTTGCTTTTCTACATCAACTCTTACGATCTTAAGGTTTTGAACGGTAACTTTTTCGCCACCCATTCTACCTGATTTTTTCTGACCAGGAAGACAACGGCCAGGAGTAGATCTCATTCCACATGATCCACCATGTCTATGGAACCCAGATCCGTGCGACGCAGGACCACCTGCAAAGTTATGTCTTTTAATAACCCCTTGATGACCTTTTCCCTTAGATACTGCGGAGACATCTACGTAATTACAATCAGTAAAATATCCGACACCAACTTCTTGGCCAATAGAGTACTGTGCAGAATCATTAACTCTTGATTCTTTTAAGTATCTTCTTGGCTCAACATTAATTTTTTCGAAAAAACCTTTTTTAGGCTTTGATGCGTTACGAGCTTTTGGAGCTGTAAGCTTAATAGCAGACAATTGAATACTCTCATACCCATCAGTCTCTTTATTTTTAATCATTGAAACGACATTGGGCTCTGCGTGGATGACAGTACAAACTACAACGTTGCCTTTATCATCAAACGCCTGCATCATTCCCTTTTTTTTTCCCATTAACGTTAGGCTCATATATTTACCTTTTCTGAATTCGCTGCAATTGATTCACCAAAACATAACTTGCAAGGCAAGCAATCAGCGACAAGATTTTATTGATACTTGTTTCTTGTTTTGCCTCTAATGACGGTTGTAAGCGAAGAGGCTATCAAAATTCTTGATTTATTCTCAATCAAAAAAAGCATTGCAAACTGATTCAAAATGCATAAAAATTAAAAAATTTTTAATTTTGATGTTTGTTACTTTTAATTAGTTGATCCATCTGTATTTCATGATTGGATCTAACTTTCTTACCCTTGAGGGTAATATTTTTTCTTGGGATATTGACTAAAGATGAAAAATAATATTTAGCATTTAGATTAACATTTTTTTTATCAGCTTTAGCAGTCATCCCTGCTACCTTGATAACTTCTTTTAGGGAAGTGCCAGGAGGAAATTTATATATACCTGGACAGCATACTTCGCCTGTTAGATTAATTTCAATCATGGATTTCGAATGATTTAATTTATTTTCCACCGACCATGTTTTTAGGTATGAGCGAGAAAAAATCGAAGTGGATATAATAATAATGAATGAACTTATTAAAATAATAAATATGGCCCATTCCCTAATTAACATATCTTCTTGCGGACCCATTTTCCATGTTCCGGGAGTAATTATTTAAGTAAAATGATGCCATAGTTGCTACTGCTGAGGGTAAATTCCAGAAAATATTAGCCGTTAATGCATAAACCATTGCAAAAAATACCGCAGCAACTTTAATGCTGGCAAAGTAAAAATTAAGACCATTTGAATCTTGGCGCACTGCGATTGCGCCTTCTGATTGAACTGAATAATGACTAGATAATAATTCTTCTCGAATTGTATTCCACTTCACTACGGAGCTTACAAAACCAAGAAATTCAGCCATGGCAAGATAGTTGTGTGCGCGCTTACGCTCTATTTCTTCAATGAATATTTTTAAAATAGATTCGAACACCCTAAGAAAACAAGCAAGAAGCTCCGTAAGGGAAAGAAAAAACTCCTTAGTCAAGAAAGAATATTTCAATCTAAAATGAGCGGTATGCTTTTCAGTGGCTACTAACCTTAAAGCTTCGAAAAATACACTTAAACATCTGGAGCTAAGAGTAGTGCACTGATAAATATTACATAAAACACCTACAGTTCGAACCATATTTTTCGATTCAAAAGCAGGCTGTAGATTAATAAAGGTCAAAAGTATGCCTTTGCATTGGGGGATCCCTACTATAAATTTCTATTTAACACAAAAAAATTGTAGTAAAAATGCTTGATGATCTTGGCTGCTAATGAAACTGTTGTAAGAATAGCTGAGATTAGAGGTGAAATAATAGTTATTTTTAAAAAGCAAGCAACAGCTTCTGTAATGGATTTAATCCAACTACATATTTTTTTTACCACCTCAAATCCAGATAAAATAATTCTATTAGTTAATTTGCTTTTTTCTTCAGCAGTAATCGTGCTATTCAATTCTTCAGATCTCTGATAAAAGCAGGATAATTCTGTATGCAGATCTAGGCTGTCAGTAACAAGGCTGGAACAGATTGAAAATTGAGAAAGCTTTTCAGATAAAGAACCGAGTTGAATACATTCCAGATCCTCAAGGTCTAATGTTGCACCTGC
>JBEIFG010000103.1:0-6671 GCA_040382555.1 Chlamydiales bacterium
ATAATCATATCGCTGCCAGCAAAAATCTGGTGTGCTAATTTTTCGTTTCTATGCAGATATAAAGCAAAATTTTTTTTCCCAGCAAATCTCTCTTTCAAAGAAATGAACGTGTGCTTTACTTCCTCAGTATACTCTGATCCAAGAAGTATGAATTGAGCATTGAGATCCATAGAGGTCTCAACAGCTTGAGCGATTAAATCTGGTCCCTTTTGATTTACTAACCTGGTAACGCAGCCTATCAAAGGTCCTGTACTATCACCTAGATTTAAAGAATTTCTAAGTATCTGCTTGTTCAAGCTTTTAGCTTCTTTAATTTTCTTCAGTCGCACTTCTGCTTCCCCAGGGTGCGTGTCGTAGTGGTGAATAAGATAGGGGTCATTTTTAGGGTTCCAATACGAGGTATCCACCCCATTTAAAATCCCCTTAAATTTCATTTTATGGGTAAGAAGGGTTTGATCAAGCCCCCAGCCTCCTGATTTTGTCATTACTTCTTTTGCGTAGGTAGGTGATACTGTGGTAATAAGTGTAGAGTCTTCGATACCAGCTTTTAAGATATTCATAGCTGTAGAAGTGGTGGGATCTTGGTATTTTTCAATGTGCTCCAAGGGATGTAATCCGATTTTTTCTAGTTGGCTGTGGCTACATTTACCTTGATGCTCCATACTGTGTATGGTTAACAGGGTCCCTCCGGGCTGAAAGCCGAGTGGTTTGTACATATCTTCTAGAAGACTTGCTCCTATCGCTACTGGCCAGTCGTGTAAGTGAATGCAGTCTGGCGTTTTGCCAGATTTATATAAAAATTCCATAGCGGTTCGTGTAAAATATAAAAAACGATCCACGTCATCTGCACACCCATAAATTTTTCCTCTACTAAAAAAATAGCTAGGGTGGTGAGGTTCAATTAAAAACAACTTTAATCCATTATATTCACACGTCCAGATCGTATTTTTTATGACATCAGAACCATCGTAAGAATCTATTTCACGGAATGATGCGCTCAAGTGGCTAACTTTAGAAAAATCAAAGCAATCGTACTTAGGCATTATAATTTCCACATCATGCCCCTGCTTCTGCATCTCCTGAGAAAGGCTGTAGACCACATCCCCAAGACCACCTACCTTACAAACACTAGCAAGCTCTGAGCTAAGATGTACAATATGCATGGATCTTTTCCTAATAGGGTTCATTTAGCTTTACCATAGCAAATAAATATTTTTCTTAAACTATCAAGAGCTGATTTTTTGAAAGATTCGGAATTCTTTGAAAAACCTTTGTAAAATAGTGAAGTGAAAATCTGAAGCAAAATATTAAAATCCAATAGTTTAAATGATTATTAAAGAAAAATAGAGCGAGCTTTTTTAGTGAAAAAAATAAGTTGCGTTTGCATTTAAATCCTTAAATGTTTAGGATATTGCTTTCTACATTTTGAATGAATGTTGATGGGGTGTCGCCAAGTGGTAAGGCAGCGGTTTTTGGTACCGCCATTCAGAGGTTCGAATCCTTTCACCCCAAAAAATTATCTACCGAGTTTATAAATGCATCCCAATAACTCAATTTGCATTTTCTCTGGCACTTCCCACTTAGGGTTGAGCTCCGATGTGGCAAAATTTGTGGGATTAAACTTAGGTAAAATTCAAATAGAAACATTTCCAGACGGCGAGATAGGCGTTCAAATAAATGAGAATGTCCGAGGTCGGGATGTGTTTGTCCTGCAAACCATCGCACACCGTCCCAACTCCTATCTACTGGAACTGTTGATTATTATCGATGCTTTAAAGCGATCGTCTGCACGGTCTATAACCGCTGTCATTCCCTATTTTGGGTATGCGCGGCAAGATCGTAAAGATAAAGGCAGGGTGCCGATTACGGCTAAACTTGTTGCTAATTTGCTCGAAAAATCTGGTGCTTCTCGTGTATTGACATTAGATCTACACGCGGATCAAGTTCAGGGTTTTTTCGACATTCCCTTGGATAATCTCTATGCGAGGCCTGCTTTGGTCTCAGAGATTGAAAAAAAAGGCATACCCAACCTTGTGGTAGTAGCCCCAGACATAGGGAGTATCAAGATAGCCAAGTCATTTTCTGCTCTTCTTAACACAGATCTCGCTATAATAGATAAGCGTCGCGTGAATGCAAGTAGTGTCGAAGTAAATGCAATTATTGGCGATGTAGATGGGAAAAACGTTCTGCTCGTGGATGATATTTGCTCGACAGGAGGAACGCTAAAGTCTGCTTCATGGGCTTGTAAAAAAGCAGGAGCGAATCAAGTTTTCGCTGCTGTTACACACGGCTTAATGATTGGGCAGGCGTTTGAAGAGAGTGCGATTGAAAAGCTCTTTGTTACAGATACTATACCTTTGAGCTCGCTAATTCAGCGAGATCGAATCCATGTGGTATCTATAGCTGATCTTTTTGGTAAAGCCATTGAATGTATTGTGAATGATCAATCCATATCCTCTTTGTTTTCGCATATTGAATAAGACATGTCTTTGATAAATTTTTTGTGAAAGACTTAAGTTATAATGTAATTAATGAACGCCGTTTTCATTCCTGGCTGAAGGGAGAATTTTTATGAAATTAAATATGAGTAAAAGAACAGGCGCGAAAAAAGGTGAAGTCAAGGAGCTACGTCGTATTGGCAGTATTCCTTCTGTTCTTTATTCTTCTAAGCGTCCTGCAGAAAATATCACAATCAGTGGAGCAGAGTTTGCTGCATCTTTGAGACAAATTCCACAGGGAAGACTTGCAACTACCACATTCAGTTTGTCTGATGGAAATGCTGAGATAAAAGCAATTGTTAAGGATATACAGTATCATCCAACGACGTATCAAGTTCTACATATTGATTTTGTAGAGCTAGTGGATGGAGTATCTGTCAACGTAAAAGTTCCAGTTGAGTGCACTGGTGTTGCAGACTGCTCTGGTATCAAATTAGGTGGGTTTTTACGTCAAGTCCTTCGCAGCGTGAAAATAGAATGCCTTCCCAATAGCATTCCTGCAAAATTTGAAATAGATGTAAGAGAGCTTGGTATCAAGCAAACTCGCCGAGTATCTGATATAGCTATGCCGCAAGGAATCAGATCCTTGGTAAATGATAATGAAGTTGTTGTAGTTATCGCAAAACGTTAATGAACCACAAAGAAGAACATTCGTTTTACCTGCTTGTCGGACTTGGAAACCCTGGCAGTGCCTATCATTATACCAGGCACAATATCGGGTTTCATGTGCTAGAGCACTGGGCTAAAAAAAACGGATGGAGCTTCAAATTAGTGAATTCTCTCCAGGGTAAAGTTGCCCAGGGTGTTTACGAGGGAAAAAAAGTAATTCTCCTGCTTCCTATGACTTATATGAATAGCAGCGGAGAATCGGTGAGATTGGTACTAGATTACTTCAAAGTACAGCTGTCACACCTTATGGTTATATCAGATGATATTGCCATTCCTTTTTCTTCTCTTCGTGTAAAGCCAAGTGGAAGCTCTGGAGGACATAACGGTTTAAAAAGTATTGAGTCGCATTTATCTACCCAGATTTACCCACGTATGAGGGTGGGGGTAGGTGATAGAACACGGGGAAGGCTGGCAGATTTCGTGCTCTCACGGTTCAGTGAAGAAGAAATGGAACACATGCTACCTCTTCTTTCACGAGCTGAATCAGCCCTTGAAGTGTGGATTAAAGATGGAATTGTAAAGGCCATGCAAGTTGCAAACGGCCGTCAGGAAGAAAAAAAACCTGAACAAAATGTAGGAGAATAACCAGATGGCAAAAAAAGAAACTAATCACCTTTACGAAGGTATGTATATTCTAAGTGCCACGCTTAGCGATGACGCTCGTCAAAAAGCTCTTGATAAGATCACAGTAGGCATGACGAAAAGAGGTGGTGAAGTACATAAAATTTTCGATCAAGGTCGTCGTAAAATGGCCTATGAGATGGAAAAGCGTAGAGAGGGTCATTATTACCTTATCTATTTCTCTGTTCCTGGCGCGTCAATGTCAGAAATGTGGAGAGATTATCATCTAAACGAAGATTTAATCCGTTTTATTACTCTTAGAGCGGATGTAGTCCCAGAAAAAATTGAATTTCCCACTATTGTGGTATAAGGCCAAGGAGACATAAGTATGTATAACAAAAAAGGTCCAGGCGAAACATTATTTTCTAAGAAACGTAAACAATGTCCTTTTACTGCGGCAGGTGTTAGAAAAATTGATTACAAGGACATAGATACCCTTTCAAAGTTTATTACAGAGCGCGGTAAGATCCTTCCACGTCGTATTACTGGAGTAACTTATCATCATCAGAGACTTCTATGCGTTGCTATAAAAAGAGCAAGACATATGGGCCTCCTTCCTTTCGTATCTGAAGAATAAAGTTAAACCGGAGAATCGCAGGTCATGCAAAATCAATTATTACTTTTACAAGACGTCGAAAACGTTGGTAGAACCGGTGATGTCGTTTCAGTCCGCCCCGGCTTTGCAAGAAACTTTCTTCTTCCTCAAAAAAAAGCTGTCGTAGCTGATAGATATACTTTAAAGCTTCAGGCAAGACTTCAGGAAGAACGATCAAAACAAGCAGAACTCGATAAATCAGAGGCTCTTGTGCTAGCTGATCGTATTGCTCCAATGGAACTTTCCTTAACAGTGAAAGTAGATCCGTATGGACACATGTACGGTTCTGTAGTTGCTTCGGATATTATAAAACTTCTCGAAGCTGAAAAAATTTCCTTGGATAGAAAAAATGTGGTTCTTCCCCAGCCTATTAAGGTGCTAGGTGCCCACAGAATTCAACTTAAGCTTAAAGAAGGTATCCCTGCCTCCTTTACACTTTCTCTTATCAGCGACAGACCGCTTGCAAAAAAACAGCAAGAAGTTATCCTAGAGGAAGTGGTTGTAGAAGAGCATGTCGAGTAAAAATTCTCGCAGACCTTCTTTTAACAATCTATCAAAAGACGAGATCTTAAACTCGTCTTTTGATTTATCTTTACTTTCTCCCGCAAAAGTAAATCTCTTTTTTAAAATTCTCTTTAAAAGAGCAGATGGCTACCATGAAATCGCTTCTTTATATCAAGCAATTTCTCTATCAGATCAGATACTATTTCGCAAAGCTGACTCCTTTTCATTAAGCTGCTCGGATACCTCACTAGATATAGGACCTTCAAATTTAATCGCTAGGGCTGCCGGTTTATTTGCTAGAAAAACTGGCATACAAGCCAATGTGCATATCTTTTTAAAAAAAAATATTCCCATACAGGCTGGTCTGGGAGGTGGAAGCAGTAATGCAGCTACTACCTTATGGGCTATGAACGAAATTTTCGATAGACCAGCAACTTTGGAGCAGCTCATGGATTGGTCGTCAGATCTTGGCTCAGATGTTCCTTTTTTCTTTTCTAGTGGATCTGCCTACTGTACCGGAAGGGGAGAAATCTTGCACACGGTCCTCTATCCGCCGTGTACTGATTCACTGACCATCGTAAAGCCACCTTACGGTCTTTCTACTCCTTTGGTGTTTAAGCATTGCGACCTATCTTTGCTCACCGATAAAAATCCAGCCCATAGTTTGCTTTTTTTTAAGCAAGGTATTGGCGATTTTTATAATGATTTAGAGAAGCCTGCGTTTTCGATTATCCCTTCACTACAAGAGCTGAAAAATAAATTATTGGCTTGTGGTTTTTCATCTGTTACCATGTCAGGTAGTGGGACCTCTTTTTTTTGTATTGGCAGCGGAAATATCGCATCAATATCTGATTGCTTTGTGAAAAAGGTGTCTTTTTTATCAAGATCAGATAGGGGCTGGTATGAATAAGCCTTAATTTGCTATGTTAGATGTTTTATAGCAAAGAGATGTTTTTTATGAGTCCCAAAGTTTTTGATAGCCCAGTTACCATAGTTACTGGAGCTGCTGGATGCATAGGATCCTGCGCCGTTCGCCATTTAAATAACCAAGGCTATGCCAATCTTCTTCTCGTGGATGATATTAAAGAAACAGAGAAATGGAAAAATTTGATTGGAAAACAATTCATTGATTTTATTTCTAAATTCCAGCTTTTGGAATGGCTTCAAGGAAGAGAAGATCAAATTGGAGCTATTCTTCATTTGGGCGCTTGCTCAGATACTTTAGAAACAGATGGTAATTATCTGATGGAAAATAACTACCGCTACTCGGTGGAGTTAGCCGACTTTGCCTTAGATCATGACATCCGGTTTATTTATGCATCCTCGGCTGCCACCTACGGAGATGGCTCTCTTGGCTTTTCAGATCGTCACGAGTGCTTAGAGCAATACAAACCTTTGAATATCTATGGCTACTCAAAGCATATGTTTGATCTATGGGTCAAAAATCAAGGAGTCTTAGATCAAGTAGTAGGGTTGAAATATTTTAACGTATTTGGACCGAATGAAAACCATAAGGGGCGCATGGCTTCCATGGTATATAAAATGACTCCTATCATCCACAAAGAGGGTGTTATAAAACTTTACAGGTCATCAGATCCAGATCGCTTTAAAGATGGTGATCAAGTCAGAGATTTTATTTATGTGAAAGACGCGGTGAGAATGAGTTGCAATTTTTTACAAAATACAATTGGAGGAATCTACAATATCGGATCAGGGAAAAGTGTATCTATAATTGAAATAGCAAAACTCCTTGGGGGTCGAATTGTGCATATTCCAAAAAGAGC
>JBEIFG010000104.1:0-6516 GCA_040382555.1 Chlamydiales bacterium
CCCTACTTGAATTTGGCTATATCTTTCCTGTGTTATATAGCTATTTCTTGTCATGCAGCCACAAAGAAGCGCTACTAAAATAAAATACTTAAATACATTCATGAAACCTCGAAGGATGGCCGACTTGGGTTAGCGGGCTGCCATACTCTACCTTTGATTATGGTTCTGAACTGATCAGTAGTAGAATATTCAGCGTGCATAAAATAACTGCTATCTGGCTGCTTTTCATAAAACTCAAAACCCTCAAAACCAAGTTCGGGCATAATAAATTCCCAGCCAATGACTAAATCATCAATAACCCCTTTTCCAATCACTTTACCCAGAGCTTGATTTTCAAGTTCTATATTAAAAGAGTTTGCCGTAAAGTTTGTAAATAAAAACTTATTTAGCATCATATCCGACAAACCTTTTACTTCAATTTCTTGAACACATTCGATTAAGCCTGTCGAATCTTTTGTTGAAACATTCCACCTAGTAAAAAAAGACAAATCTTCTTCTACCATATTTAATGTTATTTTTCCTTCTCCCAGCCACTGCGTGGGGGATAAAATAAAAGCATGGGTACTCATCAGAACATAAACCTTCTACTGTAAATACTTTGTAAAATCCCAAGAGCCGTCATTGTGGATAGCACAGATGACCCTCCGTAGGTAATCATCACTAAGGGCACTCCAGTAATGGGTAAAAAACCACACATCATGCCAATATTCACAATCATATGCATGGCAAGATAGACAGTTATCCCAGCCGAGAGTAATCTTCCAAATGGGTCCTTAGCTACCGCTGTTACCTGAAAACTAAAATAAATCAAACCGAAAAATAATAAGAGCAATAAAAAAACCCCTAATAATCCAAAATCTTCACTAAAGGCTGCAAACACTGAATCCGTGTGGGCCGCTGGCAACCATCCTCTCCCAGCAAATTCACTTTTTCTCCAGCCACTTCCTGTTACACCCCCAAGCGATATAGCTGTCTGAGAGGCTTGTTGATGATAGGTACTGGGATTGAGTCTCTCGAACTGATAATCTTTTATGACCTTAGTAACATACGGGCGCATGTCTTCATGAGATAATACACCAGTAAAAATTAGACTTACGAATAAAAGAGCCCCCAGTGCCATCGTCGACATGATATTGATCAATCTCTTCTTGATACCTCCAAAATAAAACATTACAAGAGCTATAGGATACAAAACGAGAGATGTGCCTAAATCGGGCTGCTTTAAAATCAGAAGAAATGGAATCATAACTATAAAAATGGCCTGCCAAGTTACTCTAGTTGTTTTAATTTCGTAGGATTTGTTTTCAAGAAATAGACTTAATGAAATCACCACAATTAGCTTAGCATACTCCGAAGGTTGAAACATCATACCCACCCCAGGGATTCTATACCATCGCTGTACGTTTTGGATTGGAGCGGTAAAAAATAATCCAATAAGCATGATAATCATCCCTATGTAGAGTACCCAAGACCATTTTTTAAGCTTCCTGTAGTCAAAACCTGCAAAAAAAATATAAAATAACGAACCTATAGCAAACCATTTGATTTGCCCCTTCACATAAGGTATCAAAAAGGCTTCATCAGAAGCAAATTCCCATCCTTCAATAGTTGTTGAGGAAATTACAAAAAGACTTATCCCCATTAAACCTAAAAGAATCGGAATCGTTCTAAAATCGATACATCTTAAATATTGATGACTCCACATAAAATCAAAAAATTTGGATTTATTGAATATCTAATTTATAATACCGGCATTAACCGAAAAAAAAACAACACTTAAAATAAAATTATCATGTTCAAGATTAAACCTATCAATTACATTCGCTTTTCTTCTCTAGAATCGACCAATACTTGGACAAAACAAAATGCAGCTATGCTTGACCCTGAGTGCATAACATGCATCAGCGCCCAAGAGCAGACAGCAGGACGTGGCCGCTTCTATCGAAAATGGCTATCTCCTAGAGGACAAAATATATATGCCACCTTGTTTTTTAGAATCCCTAAAAGCTCAGTTGCACAAGGCAACCTCGGTCAGCTTTTAAGTATTACCTTATGTAGCATATTAAAAAAACACGAATTCTTTGCTATGATTAAATGGCCTAACGATTTGCTCATCCAAAATAAAAAAATAGCAGGGATTCTTTGCGAAACCCAGACCTTTGATGAAGAGGTAGGAGTAATTTTAGGATTCGGATTGAATGTAAATATGGACAAAGATCTTCTCGAGGTGATTGATCAACCTGCTACTTCCCTTGCTCAAGAGAGTGGCCATCCCTGGGATATAGAAAAAATTCTTCAAGAAGTTATAGAGCAATTTCGGTCTGATTTAGCAATCTTAGAAGATAAAGGTTTTATTTACTTTCACAAGCAATATGAAGCACTCCTGATGAGTAAAGACCAGCTGGTAAGTTGGACAGATGGCACTAAAAGTATTACAGGAATTTTTCATTCTATCTCAGAAGATGGAAGATTAAATCTTATTGCCCCCTCGGGTGAAATCATATCGCTATCCTCGGGAGAATTAAAAACATCTTAGGAATCTTCTTTTGCATGTAAGTGGGGAGATAAAAAGCTCATATCAGGTGTGACTACAATCTCGGGATGCACCTTCATTCTTAAAATATGCTGAATGGCCGAAAGGGTAGCTCCAGTAGATGATTGGCAAGACGTACAAGATCCTTTATAAGCAATAATCAATTCTCGGCTATTTAGCAAATTTAAAATTTCTATGCCACCAGCATCTAATTCAATATATGGTCTTATATCTGTGGCTATTACCTCCTCGACTACAGCAATTTGTTGCTTTACACTCAATTTGTCCCAACCTGGAAATTCTCTCCTTTCTCCTGTGGCAACATCAAATTCATGGATAGGAGGAGCTACATAGGATTCTGCCAGCGGAATACCCTCACACTGTTCTACCGCAGAATCTATCGCAGATAGGATCTGATTAAGTTGAGCGAATGTTTCCTCCGGAAATGACGGGATATTTTTTTTATCTCTTATGTGTTTATCTATAAGATCCGAGGTTATTCTTTTCGCTTGATCATAATTTTTCCTAATCATGATTTCACAGGCAATATCTGCAGCGCCAATTAAAGCAGACTGTCCATACGCCTGAAACCTTGCATCTGCTATTACCCCATCTGTCTCATCGATTAAAAGATAAAATCTTACCAAATTTCCACTTTCAAAAGATCCTGATGAGCCGACGACAAGCTTCACACCTCGCTCAACGGCTTCTTCTTGGGAATAACTTCCCACATACAATGGTTTCTCAATGCGCAAAGCAAGCTTCTTGCTATATCTAAACCATGGAAAAGAATTCAATTTTTTATGTAGCATACCTTGAGATTCACTTATAATGCGCGTGATGTTTTTATCAATTTTTTATATGTATCTAGAATGATTTCGGAAACTAAATCCACCTCTTTTTCTGAAGTATCATAAGCAAATGAAAAACTAAGAGCCCCCTGAGCTATCCGTCTTTCAAAATTGCACAAATGCATCAAATGAGATAACTTTTGATGTCTTCCCCCACCAATAGAAACGTAAACTCCCCTGCTATGAAGAAGATAAGCAAAAGCTTCATTAAAAATACTTGGAAATGACAGAACTGAAATAGTTGGAACCCTATCAGCCTCTTCAAACGGTAAGAATACATCCGCTAGTGAAGATCTGATATTTTGTTCAAATCGATCCCTTAATCTACCTATCTCTGTACAAACATGATCGAAATTCTGAGCTGCCATTTCTAGAGCTTCAGCCAAGGCCACAAGATGGACAGTGGGTTCTGAAAACTCTCCCACCGTAAAAGGTGCAAACGGTGTAGACGATTTAACTAAAGTACCTGCAGAACCCCGAGGAGCATGAAATAAGGATCCATCGAAAGTGAGGTAGTCCACATCGAGATCTTGAAAAGTAAAATAATTTTTACCTACTACTGTAGAAACGTCTAAATGGAGAGAAATATTTTTTTTCTTGCATACCTCTTTAATATCTTCCAGCGGATGAATGACACCGGTCAATCCATTGGCCCAAGAAATGGATAGCAAAGAGGCGCGGGGTCTAATACCCTCCTCAAGTACTTCCTTAGTAAGTTGCCCATATTTATTTACTGGCAGTGTTTTAGCACTACACCCCCATTTTTCCATCCTTTTCAAAGATAAAAGACAAGGAGCCTCTTCCATATCTGAAGCCAAAAAATGAGTTTTACCTGTTTCTTTAACACAATTAAAATAATGAGAAAAAAACACCTGTGATATTGCTTCTGCACCAGAGGATGAAAAATAAAAACCCTCTAAGTCAGAGGCTCCTAACAACGCAAATATTTTCTTCTTTGCAGTCAAAAGTGGAGTATGTTGCTGCTGACCTAAGCGATGCAAAGATCCAGTAGAAGCCCAGTACTCTTTCTGCAAAGAATGCATCTGGTCTAGTATACATGAGAAAGGAGAGGTAGCTGTGCTGTTGTCAAAATAAAATTCTTCCATTCTTAAGACTCTTTTACCCAAAAACCATTATTTTCGATTAAAACGATTGGCTCACCTGTGGCAAGCTCTAGATGGACTACCTCGTCAGATGATAGTTGCATAAGAAACATTAAAATGGCCCTTAATGAGTTTCCGTGCGCTGAAACAAACACATTTTTCCCCGCTCTTAAAATAGGGTATATGTGAGATTTAAAGAAGGGAATTACCCTATCTGCTGTCATTTTGAGGCTTTCCCCCCCAGGAGGTGCTACGTCATAACTTCTACGCCACATTTTTACTTGTTCAGGTCCATATTTATCCATGGTTTCCTGTTTATTTAGCCCTTGCAAATCTCCATACATTCTCTCATTGAGTTGCCAAGCACAGTAAACGGGTATAATCTTTTCTTGAATTTTAGCATCATGGATCTCGAAGCAATTTTTTTGAAACTCATTATCAGAATGAACGATCACGGGCATCCGATCTGCCTTATGCTCGCTCATAACCAGCATCGCAGTCATTTGAGCTCTTAAAAGGGATGAAGCAAAAATTACATCAATTTGCCATGAAGACATTTTTCTACCAGCTCGCAAAGCTTCTTCTATACCCTCAGAGCTCAATGGGATATCTACCCAACCGGTAAAAAGATTTTCTTTATTCCACAGCGACTGTCCGTGGCGCATCAAAATTAATTTAGCTTGTGTTCCCATTTCACCTCAAAGTGCGCAATAGAGCAAATATACCTGGATACATTATATTGGAAAACTCCAATTAAATTTTAGCTTGTATTGTATTTATCTCGAAATCAATTTACAATAGCTGACCTATGGAAACAAAAAAAAGATTAAGCAAAGCTCTTGCAGCAGCCGGGGTCGCCTCAAGACGACACTGTGAAGAGTTAATATTTGCCGGAAAAGTCTCCGTGAATGGAGAAATAATTAAAGTCCCTCAAACGCTAGTTTCGTGGGATAGAGATAGTATCCTTGTCGATGGACAAAAAGTGAAAGGCGAGGAAAAAAAATTTTACTTTATGCTTAACAAGCCCAAGGGATACATTTGTTCCAACGCCCGCGTAGGGACAAAAAAAATTGTGCTTGATTTATTCAAAGAAGTACCAGAGAGATTATTTACTGTTGGCCGTCTTGATAGAGATACTACTGGTCTGATTTTAGTTACTAACGACGGACACTTCGCAAATAAAGTCATTCATCCCTCTTCTAATATTTCCAAAGAGTATATCGTTAAAACCACTCAAGAAATCACCCATGAGCATTTGGTAACTATTGCTAATGGAGCTCACATTGAAGATTCCTGGATTCGACCCGTTAAAGTGTTGAAAGTAAGAAAAGGAACCGTAAAGGTGATAGTCAAAGAAGGAAAAAAAAGAGAAGTGCGTCTTTTAGTTGAAAATGCGGGCCTCACTATTCTTGAACTTTCTAGAGTAAGAATCGGCGGGCTGCTGCTTGGAGAAATTCCAGAAGGAAAATTTAAGGAAATGACCCCAACCGAAAAAAATATTATTTTCTCATGAAAACAAAGCGCCCTCAAGTAAAGCTCGACTGGAAAGAAATATACGCTCTTCTAATTGCATATTTCAGGCAATTAAATAAACTCTCTATAGGTCCTTTGGATCGTCTGCAGTCACAAGAATACCAATTTGTAGTAAAAAATGTTTCTGAGCTACTTAAGTCAGCCGATCTTTCCACCCGCGAGCACCTGAGTGCCTTTCTTCTTTATCAATGGCCACTCTACCTTTCTCAAGGCTTAAGCCTGATGCAAGAAATTCCTCAAGTACCTAATAAAGTCTTAGAGGTTGGAAATGGAACAGGTCCTTTTGCTTTGGCTGCCCTAATGAGTGGCTCAAGTGAGGCCTTCTGCTATGATTCAGAAGAGCTATCCTTGAAGTCAGCAGCTCACCTTGCTGGCCGGCTTGGATATCCTATTTCAATAAGAATTACCAATCCCAAAGCTGTAAGCGATTGGCCAAGTGAAGGCAAATTCGATTTGATCATTGTCTCATATTCGCTACTGAACTTTTTCCATGATC
>JBEIFG010000105.1:0-6514 GCA_040382555.1 Chlamydiales bacterium
ATCATATCCACCCTGGACTGGAGTAAAGCAGTCTGAAGGAAGACAAGAGACATCTTGATTTGTGAGTAATTTTTCGATGGTACCCGGAATCCTAGAGAAGCAATACGTCGAATAGAGTGGCTTTCTAAACCGGGAAGAAAAGTTCGATCCTTCTACCTCTAACACAGAACGTCTATTCATCATTACCCTTTTTCTCCTTTTACAACTAAGTATCAGCATATCCTCAACGTAAAAATTTCCACAAATCAAAAGCAGAGCGCTCTCATCTTGGCTTTCAACTTAATAAGAGTTTGAATTTTTTTATTTACAGCAAATCAGAAAGGAATAAACTCTCTCAGCGTTTTTTAACTTTTGCATAAAGAGATCCACATGAAAAAATTTACTATTGCTTACTTTCTCTCCTTATCCACCCTTTGCATGGCAGAACAGAGTCCATCAGCTTCGGATCATACCCTCGTAGCGGTGAGGCCAACCACTGAAGAAGATAGAATTAAAATGAAACAAACTGCGGAAGAAATGCTTGAAGAAGAAAGCCCATCCTTTTCGCACACCACCCAAAATCACCCTCTCTCCAAAGCCAGCCATAAAAAGCCCAGAGTTAAATCCTCACCGAATCCATTTTGGTATACCCATGCGACGACACCAAAAAAACACTGGCTTGTACAAGCCAATGCGGAAGGAACACTGATTGAGTTAGAAGATGGATCTGGCTGGAAGCTTTCTCAAAACCACAGAGTAAGAAATTGGCAAGCTGGCGATAGCATCAGTATCACAGCCAACCATAATATTTTTTCTGAGTATAATTACTACGTAGTAAATGACTCTACCGGGGATTATGTGGCAGCTGATCTCATTTTAGGTCCCATTGCGAACGGTCCTCATACTCATTGGATGATAGGATGTGATAGAGCTAATCATCACCTATACTTAGAAAACGGCTCAGGATGGACGATTAATAGCAGTGATGACTTTATTTTTGATCAATGGGAAATAAATGACACGATAATTATTGGAAAAAACGACAGCTGGTTTTCCAGTTTTGACACTCTTTTAATAAACGTAAATATGAATAACTCTATACGCGCTAGATCTTACTAAATGAAGGATGATTCATGTCTATATTACCTGCATTACAAGCGCCACCCCACCCCACCTCTTCAGGAAGAGGTCCTGCCCCAAGTAACTTTTTTGCAAGCCGCGCGTTTACTATCACCCGTACGGCTTTAAATATTATCATCCCCTTAGCTTTTTTTTTAATGGGATATACAGAAGCATCTTTACTAAGTTTGGGTTTGGGTGTATTGCTAAATACATTTATCCCCTGGAATACAAACCCACAAAGTTTCCCCCAAACTGGTGGTGGATCTGCTGGAAGTGACAGAGGGCACCTGCCTTTGCAGTTAAATTTGGTTTCGCCGAGAGAAATATCTTCAGGTCCAAGCTTACCCAGAACAACCCACCGAAGAAGAATGGATTCTCCTCCGCTTTATTTCGAGGACAGTGAAGGTCGTAAGAGATCTCCAAGACAGCCCCTCATCCCCAGTCCTTACCTATTTAACCAAAACCCCATATTACCTATGAATTCCAATAGATCTTCCTTTCATCCAAACGGCGGCAACTCCACCCATATCGCAGTGGGTGCAACTGCAGCCCATCGTCCCTTGGACAGCGCTACTAGAACCACTATACTCCCTAGTGCCTCCACTTTTGCTGCGCAGCCAATCTCAACCCATGTTGGAGTGGGGGCAAGAAGTTCCTCTACCCCAATTAGAGAAAATGCTACCACAGTAGAAAATCCCTCCTTTCAGCCAAGAACTATCCCCAATAGAGCGGAAAATATAGCAGCGGCTATTTTTCAAAAAGAAGTGAGCGCAGCTTCCCTACCCTCTCATATTCCCGTAGGATCTAGGGCCCACCACTCTCCCCCAATGGTGAGCTCTTTAGCTCAAGGCAGAAACACATGCGCACTTGAAGAGGTATTCGAAGAAAAACCGGAAGACACCTCTACAAGAGTAGCCGTCGGAAGCCGCAAGGCTTAAACCATTTGCTATAGATATCTGCTAAGTTTTTTTAGAGCTTAGCAGATATATCCTCAAAGGTTCTGCCACTGGCATCCATCTGATTCTGCTCTTCAATTACAAAAATCTTTGGGAATTTAAAAATAAAACCTCTAGAATCTTGGGATATTTACTTAAAATATTTCTTTATTCGTTGAATAAAAAAATACCCCCGGTTTTTTGAAGGAGTTTTTTTACATGTCACCAAGCGGAAAAAAAATCGCTAGATCTCTTAGCGTATTTTCACTAGCAATGATCAATCTAGCGGCCATGGGTAGTATTAAAAATTGGCCCGTTACTGCTGAATACGGCTTTGCTTCCATTTTCTACCTCATTTTAGCGGCCCTCATTTTTTTTGTTCCTCTTTCGCTGGTATCTGCTGAGCTTGCTACAGGCTGGCCTAAAACCGGTGGTGTATTTGTGTGGGTAAAGGAAGCCTTCGGTCATCGAACAGGTTTTTTATCCATATGGCTTTTGTGGCTTGAAAACGTACTGTGGTACCCCACTATTTTGTCCTTTCTTGCGGCTACTATCGCTTTCGTATTTAATCCTGCCCTCACCGAAAATACCGGATATATGTTAGCCATGATCCTTGTAATTTTCTGGGGAAGCACTTTTGCCAATTGCTTTGGGATGAGAGCTTCAAGCTGGATAAGCACTTTCGGAGTGATCTTTGGTACATTTATCGCCGGATTCATTATTATTGGACTTGGCCTAACTTGGCTCATAGATGGACAACCACTGCAAATCGAAATGAATTTCGCTTCCGCCCTGCCAAACCTTAACTCCAATGATCAATTCATTTTTTTTACTGGGGTGATCCTATCCTATTGCGGTATTGAAATGTCTGCCATTCATGCAAGAGAAGTGGAAAAACCTCAAAAAAATTACCCGAGAGCCATCCTACTAACTGCCATTACGGTAATAAGTATGTCCCTTTTAGGAGTTCTGTCCATTGCCTTCGTCATCCCTCAGCATGACATAAACCTTACCTCAGGCTCCTTACAAGCGTTCTCCTATTTTGTGTCGGCGTACCATATGCAGTGGCTTACTCCTTTAATGGCCGCTTTTATAGCTATTGGAGCTTTGGGATCTATTACCACATGGATTATTGGACCAAGTAAGGGGTTACTCGCAGCTGCACGAAGTGGAGACCTACCTCCTTTTTGTAGGAAGCTCAATAGCAAAGGTGTACCTGTAAATCTACTGATCTTACAAGCTGTGATTGTATCACTGATATCCTTTGTTTTTTTGCTTATGCCCACAGTGAGTAGTGCCTACTGGCTCATTAACGTAATCGTATCTCAGCTATATCTTGTCATGTATATTTTAATGTTCGCTGCCGCAATTAAACTAAGATATAAAAAACCTCATATTGAAAGGCCGTATAAAATTCCAGGCGGCCATGTAGGCATGTGGATCGTAGCGGGTCTTGGGATGCTCGTTAGTTTTGCTACATTAATGGTTGGATTTTTACCCCCCTCTCAGATCCCAGCCGGCAATACCTTCTTTTACGTAAGCTTCCTTGCAGTAGGAGTGGTCTTATCCTGCCTGGCTCCTGGCTTGATTTTACTATTTAAAAAAGAAAACTGGAATCATCCACTACCCCACGAAAGAGAAGAGATACGCTAAACTATGAAAAAGAAAACGCAACCTGCAAATGAAAACTCTTCATGGGAATCTGTAAGTAGCTGGTATGATAAGCTAGTGGGAAGTAAAGGTCATTACTATCACGAAAAAGTCATATTACCAAAGCTTCACAACTTATTTTCTGTGTATAGGCCCTCAGCGCTTCTTGACCTAGCTTGTGGCCAAGGGATATTATCTCGCATTCTTCCCGACGAGGTTACCTATACAGGAGTGGATGCCTCCCATTCTTTGCTTCAAGCTGCCAAAAAGCACTCGAGAAATAAGAAGCACACCTTTTATCAACAGGACTTGACGCAACCATTAGACCTGCAAAAAAAAGATTTTGATGTAGCAACTATTCTTCTGGCCCTACAAAATATACCGGATCCTCTAGCTGTGATGAAAAGCGCGTGGGCACACTTGAAACCCAATTCTCGTTTCGTTTTAGTTTTAAATCATCCATGCTTTCGCATACCCAGACAAACTAGCTGGATGGTCGATGAAGAGAAAAAAATACAATATCGCCGGGTAGATAGATATCTCACCCCCCTTACTATACCCATTCAAGCACACCCAAGCCAGGGGGAAAAATCTGTCCAAACTTTCTCATATCACTACAGCTTAAGTGCCATTAGCTCGATGCTGCAAAAAGCGGGCTTCGTGATCGAGCTCATGGAAGAGTGGTGCTGTGATCGTCAAAGTACAGGCCCAAAAGGTAAGATGGAAAATCGCAGCCGAAATGAAATTCCTATGTTTTTAGCTATTGTGGCCATGAAGATCTAAAAAGTCTTTTCTAAGCTTCTTTCTCTCTTCAGCCTCGAGTTTTCTCCTTTCTCGACGCAGCTCCGCTTCCTTGAATCTTCTTTTTTCTACGAGGGTTTCGGGTATGACCAAAGGGACCAGAGTTGGTTTTTTATTCTCATCTAAAGCCACAAAGGTGAAGTAGGCAGAGAGTACATGCTTGGTATTATGTGTAACCGTATCTTCAGCGATCACTTTAACCCCTATTTCCATAGATGTGTGCCAGGATTTGTTGATCGAGGCTTTAAAAATCAACACATCCCCCCTTTCTGCTGGAGCTAAAAAATGCATGGAATCGACACTTACCGTAACACAAATCTTTTCACTATGCCGCTCGGCTACCACTAAAGCCACACGATCAAGCACCGACATGATCATCCCACCGAAGGCGGTGCCATTGGAGTTCATGTCGTTAGGAAATAACTTATAAACGTGATCTTCCACGGCAGATTCTGCCATTTTTTTCGCTTTTTGAGATTCCATAGGCTCTCCTTTTTGGATCATAAAACTGGATTGACCTTAATTCCATATTCACGATTTATCTCTTTTTCTGCTATAGTCTTTCTCAAGTTGAAAAAGGCGCTGAAACAACAATAAAATTTTGCAATATAAATTTCTTGCAAAGACAGCTGGCCGGTGATATGGTGAGGCCTTGGGCAAGCAACTAAGAAATGAGGGAGATGGCAATGTGTGGAATCTTTGGATATATTGGACCGAAAAACTCTGCGGACGTATGCATCTCCGGATTGAAATTTTTAGAGTATAGAGGTTATGACTCCTCAGGGATTGCAGGCATTCAGGAGGGACGGCTTGTTTCTTGTAAAGAAATTGGAAAGATCAGCTCCCTTGCAGGTGCTATCGAAGATCAAAGCCTAGAGATGGGTTTGGCGATAGCCCATACTCGATGGGCAACTCACGGCAAGCCCAGCAGAGAAAACGCTCATCCTCACTTTGATGCCCATAGATCTGTTGCAGTCGTACACAATGGAATTATTGAAAACCATTTCGCTCTTCGTGAAATGCTTAAAGACAAGGGGTATACTTTTTATTCTGAAACAGACACCGAAGTAGTCGCTCAGCTCGTCTCCTATTTTTATGCAGGCAACTTTATGGAAGCCGTGCGAAAGACTCTAGACCAGCTCAAGGGTTTTTGGGCTCTTGCCTTGATTCATAAAGATCATCCTGATCAAATCATAGCTACTTCAAGGGAAAATCCCCTAGCCATCGGAACGAACCAAGCCATGACGGAGTGTTTTATCTCCTCGGATGTAAATGCGTTTAGTGATCCTGATCTCAACGTAATGTTCTTGCGTAATAACGAGCTGGCTTTAATTACCACAAGCGATGTCAAAGTGTTTGACTCTGATTACTCACCAGTGATGAAATTCACAGAAAAACTGCAGCTGGATCAGTATAGCTTATCGAAAAATGGCTTTGAGCATTTCATGCTCAAAGAAATTTTCGAGCAGCCTGACACCATCAGACAAGCGCTTCAGGGCCGCTTGCTGGAAGATTTTGGAACTGCTGAATTCGATGACCTATCGATAACACCCCAAGAGCTCTCCTCCGTGAAACGTATACTTATCCTAGCTTGCGGCACCTCATGGCATGCGGGTTGTATTGCGGCTTCCTTGCTGGAAGAAAAAGCTAGGATACCGACGCAGGCAGAAATCGCATCAGAATTTAGATATAAAAACCCGATTATTTCTGAAGATACCCTAGTGATTGCCATTAGTCAATCTGGAGAGACTCTAGATACCATTGCTGCCGTTCGTGAAGTGAAAGCCAAGGGAGCTAAAATTCTAGCTATTTGTAATGTACGCAATTCTACCCTCACAAGAGAAGCAGATGCCTGCCTATTTTTAAGAGCGGGCCCAGAAATCAGTGTTTGCTCAACCAAAGCATTTACTTCTCAGCTTACTGTACTTTCTCTATTTAGCTTACTGATGGCAAGATTGCGTCATATGAGTAAAGAGGAAGGCAAAGAGTTTTTGCATGAATTGCAGCAACTACCTGAAAAGGTGGAA
>JBEIFG010000106.1:0-6511 GCA_040382555.1 Chlamydiales bacterium
AATGTTCTTATATATATTGACATTTTCGGTAACAAACTCTCGTTTGTTTCCGCACAAACTTTTCACTCTTGTTCGTCATTTCTCTTCTACTGTCAAATAACTGAGCGTGCTTTACTTAGCATCGCTATTTTCTTAACTTCGTTTTCTTTTCAGATCTCGTCGTTAAGATGGCAAAACTATATAAAATCTCAATGATTTAGCGCAAGCATCTGTTTTTATTTTTCTCAAAATTCTTTTTTAAAGAATTATTTATATCAAATTTTTTATTCGCATTAGATTTTTTAATATTAAATTAAGCTGCTCTAAAAAACATTACATAAAACAACATTCCTATTATAAATCCAATAAACACTGGGAAGGTTGCTTTTTTGAAATAAGTTATAAAATCCATTTTTTCCATACCCATCATTGCAACACCTGCAGCGGAGCCAATGATGAGCAAGCTTCCACCTGTTCCAGCAGCGTAGGCAATCATCATCCAAAATGAGTGATCTGTCGGGAACCTCTCAAGCGGGTACATTCCCATGCATGCTGCAACTAGGGGAACATTATCCACTATTGCGGAGAAAATACCTATTAAGGTGGCAATAGCGGGCAGGTTTCCCACAGACTGATCCAACCAGGATGCGATATTTTTTAAAATACCTGCAGCTTGAAGAGCATCCACACATAGTAATATGCCAAGAAAGAACATAACTGATGAATTATCAATTCGTGCTAAAATTGAGGGAACTCGAAGGTGCACTCTTTGATCAAACTTATGATGCATTAAGTCCGTAACGATCCAAAGGATTCCCAGAGACAGTATAATTCCCATAAACGGGGGTAACCCGGTAAGCGTTTTAAAAATGGGTACGAAAATTAAACCAAGTATTCCTAAAATAAAAACCCTTTTAGCACCAGGTTCCGCTTTATCTTCTTCAAGCTTACCCTTACCTTGAGAGTAGGATCCTCTTGCCTTCCATGAAAACCATAAAAGGGGGATGATCATAGATACTAAGCTTGGGACGAAGAGCTCTTTTACCACAGCAAAAGTGGAAAGTTGACCATCGATCCATAGCATGGTTGTAGTTACGTCACCGATTGGAGTCCAAGCGCCTCCTGCGTTGGCAGCTACCACCACCATACAACTTAAGGGAATTCTTTCCTTAGAATCCTTAACTAATTTTCTAAGCAATGAAATCATAAGAATAGTAGTAGTTAAGTTATCAAGAATCGCTGAAAGAAAAAAAGTAAGAATAGAAATCGTCCAAAGCAACTTTCTTTTTGAGGAAGATTGTATAACGTCTGTGACAATTTTAAACCCCTTGTGAGAATCGATTAATTCCACAAGAGCCATAGCCCCCATTAAAAAAAATATTATTTGAGAAACACTAGAAACATGGTGCGCAAGCTCACCTAGATTTTCAGATAGCCTAAGAGGGCTAGATACTAAATAAATAGACCAGCAAACTACTGCCATTACAAGAGCAACTGCACTTTTACTTACCTTTAGAAGGTGTTCAAATACTATCGCGGAGTAGCCTAAAACAAATATAGCAAGCATGAAGAAAATTGAAGTATTAAGTGATTCCATGGAATTTCCTAAATTAATTTATGACCAATATATTTTTTTCTACGAAACTAATCAATAAAGAGAAATAGTATAGAAAAAAAACACTAAAAAAATAGCCACTGCCCATGCTGTGCTTACTTTATTCCCTAAATAATCATCTCCTGCAAACACTTGCTTGTGAACATTTGCTTCTGCTTGAGTCGCAAGGAAGAAGTAGCTACTGAACGTAACTGCTGCTGCCACAAGCTGCATAAATGATTTTTTTTGGCAGGCGGGTAGATAAGCTGATATAGATAGCATAATGCTTACCACCATTAGGCTATCTATATACATCGACAAAAATGCTGAGGTAAGTAAAAAAAAAGAAACTAAAGCGGCTTTGCTTGTGAAAAAAGTTAAGTGGCCCGCCAAAAGTTTAGCCAGTCCACTTTCCTTGGCTAAAAAAGCAAATAGCAAACTAGCAATGAGCATAAAAAAGGAATCCAATGGAAATTTTTTCAAATCAAAATGACTGCGAAAGTCTTTTGAAATGAATAAAGCCAAAAAACCGAAAATAGCTGCTATATGAAATGCCAAACCGCAAAGAACCAGTATTAAAAATAACAGAAGAAAAATACCCCCTCTTTTCTTAAAAAGACTGTTTTCGTAACGCGGATTTTCCTTTATGTGAATTTCTAATTCGCGATTGCGATCATAGATCTCATGAGAGGTTTTTTCTATTTTATAAGGAACTGTTGGACGGCTTAAGACTATAAAAGGATTTTTAAGCACGCCTAGTAGGGAATATGATTTAAAGCTTATTTTTTGCCTGGTCAAAGCTGTCCAAAAGCAAAAACAAAGTAAAAATAAGTACAAGGAAATAAAACCCTTAGAGAAAAAGCCCCATGATTCTTTAGCAAAAATGCTATTACAAATATAGTCAGCCGTCATATTTGATTTGGACCCGATCAAAGTCAGAGAAGAGGTAGCAAAAACTAAGTACGAAAGGAACGAATTGTGGGAGCGTTTCATATGAATTGGCTGTTTGAAAAAATATAGAACACTCTCTTTTACCTGATGAAAAGGAAAAAAAGAGGCAAGGAAAGAACTTGCTAGATAAAATATTTGGAGTCTATTGCGACAAAGCTTTTGTAAAAATGATAAATATAGCTCTATGTATCCTGTTTCGAGCATGTGCTGCATTAAAAAATAATAGCAAAATAGTAGTACAGTCACACGATTTATAAAAGATGACATTATGTACTTTGAGGGAATGATTCCTAAAAAAGCCCCCACTAGCGCAAAGCTTAAAAACACAGCACCTGGAGAAAATCTTTTTTTAAAATATGTTACGGCAGAAGCAAATACAAACAACATCATAACAATGGTAGGGTGCCATGATTCTATACCCTGATGCTGCAGCATAATCTCCATAAATAAAAATTAGTAATATATTAAGAGATACCGGATTGAACGATATCGTGCATGCGTAAAACACCTACAATTCTATCTCTTTCAAGCACCGGCAAAACCATTACCCACTTAAATGGATCCTTTTGCATATATTTTAATGCGTCCCATGCAAGAACATTTTCATTTAAGGAAAATGCAGCTGGGTTCATTAAATCTTCCATCGCCTCTTCAAGAACAGAGGATCCTTTAGACTGAAGAGATCTTCTGAGATCTCCATCTGTAAAAATACCCAAAAGCTTTGACTGTTCGTTCGCAATTAAAAGAGCTCCACATCTTTTGTTAGAAAGCTCGACAAGGACATCTGATAATTTATCTTTAGGCGAGCAAAGAGGGATGTGTTTCTCTTTCAACATAATATCTTTTACAGTAAGAGTTAGTTTTTTACCTATCGATCCAGAAGGATGATTTTTTGCATATTCCTCTAGATTAAATTTCCTATTTTGCATTAGGGCTACGGCTAAAATGTCTCCAAAGATCAGCTGAACCACAGTCGATGTGGTGGGAACCAAGTCAAATCCACACAGCTCTTTTTCTACGGGTAAACAAATATGGAGGTCTGCTTGAGATGCTAATCTAGAACTGGGTTTAGAGACTATACCGAGGAGCTTCGCCCCCTTTTTTTTAAAAAAGGGAATCAGATTTAATAGTTCCTCTGACTCTCCTGATTTGCTGATCATAATCACAACATCTTTTTCAGAAACTATTCCTATATCGCCATGTAAAAAGTTCATAGCGGGAAGAAATAAAGCTCGAGTTCCTGTGGAAATCAATGTCATCGCAATTTTTTCTGCAATAATACCACTTTTACCAACGCCTGTTAGAACTAGTAGTCCTTCAGAAGATTGGCACGCTTTAATAAATACTTCAACATCTTGGATATTTACGGTATCGAAAAAATGATTGAGATAAGATTGAGCATTTTTAAAAAGATTTATTACCATATTAACCCTCTCTAGATACCTAATATATGCCATTTCGAAATTTGCTTGAAGTCTTCAGTTGAATGAAGTAAAAAGAATTTTTTAAATTAACGCATTTACCAAGGGAAAATCTGCATGCCTACATCAAAAATACCTGTAGCAGTAGCTTATGGTGATGGAATTGGTCCCGAAATCATGGAAGCAGTAATAGAAATTTTAGAGCAAGCTGGCGCTCCTTTAGAGTATAAAACAATTGATATTGGAGAAAAAGTATATCTAAGTGGACATCCTACAGGAATAGAGGATTCCTCTTGGGATTTGATTAAAAATACTAAAGCCTTCCTTAAGGCGCCTATAACTACACCTCAAGGTGGAGGTTTTAAAAGTTTAAATGTTACTATTAGAACTACTCTGGGTCTGTTTGCAAACGTCAGACCTGCTGTTGCTTATCATCCGTTTGTTAAAACCAAGCATCCAAAAATGGATGTAATTATTGTTAGAGAAAACGAGGAAGATCTTTATGCAGGTATTGAGTACAAACAAACACCAAATGCATGCGTATCGTTAAAAATAATTTCTAGACCCGGATGCGAAAAAATAGTAAGACATGCTTTTGAGTATGCCAGGCAGTATGGCAGAAAAAAAGTAACCTGTTTTACCAAAGACAACATCATGAAATTTTCTGATGGTCTTTTTCACAAGGTCTTTGATGAAATAGCTAAAGAATATCCTGATATAGAAAATGAACATTGGATAGTGGATATAGGAGCTGCCAAATTAGCTGATACTCCCGAAGCCTTTGATGTGATTGTTATGCCTAACCTCTATGGGGATATTCTTTCAGATGTGGCCGCACAAATTTCTGGTTCTGTGGGTTTGGCAGGATCTGCGAATATTGGTGAAAAAGTAGCTATGTTCGAAGCCATTCATGGATCAGCACCCAGAAGAGCTGGTCAAAATATGGCAAATCCCTCTGGACTGCTGCTTGCAGCAGTGATGATGCTGGTGCACTTAGGGGAATCCCGTATAGCAGAAAGAATTCACAATGCGTGGCTTAAAACTTTAGAAGAGGGGATCCACACCTATGATATTTTTTCTGAAGGGGTAAGTAAACGAAAGGTAGGCACAAAAGAATTTGCACAGACAGTTATTAAATTTTTAGGTGAAAAACCTCAGCATTTAAGCCCTGTGAGCTATGAAAATAAAAATAAAAAATTTGCGCCCCTAATTACGCAGCATTTCACTAAACCTCACTCAAGGGAGCTCGTAGGCATAGATATCTTTATATATTCTCAAGAGGCGGCTCACTCCATTATAGAAAAATGCAAGTCTATAGCTACCAAAAATTTAATTGTTTCCATGATCACCAACCGGGGGGTAAGAATTTGGCCTCAGGGTCATCCTGAAACTTTTTGCATTGAGCAGTGGAGATTGCGATGTTTACATAAAGAAAGAAATGCACACATATCTCAGAATGAAGCTATTTCCGCCATAGAGGAAGTAGCAAAGAAAGGTTTTGATATTATCAAAACAGAAAGCTTATTTATTATTGATGGCCAACCAGGTTACTCTTCCGCAGAAGGATAGAAATTTGAGAGGACCCTCGATAATTATCGAGGGTTTCATTGATTTTTTAATCAATAATTAAATCATGCTCTAAGTGCTTTTTTACTGCCGCCAAAAATCCACATCCATACATTCCGTCTAGAACCCTGTGATCAAAAGTTAAAGAAACATGCATCAATGATCTAACAGCAAGTATGTCATCTTCTAAAGGAACCACCCTTTTTTGAATAGCTCCAATACCCACGATAGCACATTCAGGATATCTAATAATAGGTATACCTATTGCGACCCCAGACATACCAAAATTAGTAATAGTAATAGTACCCTCTGTTACATCACAGGGTAAAAGCTTATTATTTCTAGCCTTAGATGATAAAGCGCTTATACTTTTTGCAATTTCGACTATACCCATCTTTTGACATTGCTTGATTACGGGGACAACTAAACCTGAATCCACGCTCACGGCAATTCCAAGATTCACATATTTCTTTACAACGATTGTATCTTGTTCCAAAGAAGAATTAATCATAGGATACTCTTGCAAAGCTCTTGCAATCGCTTTTGAAATAAAACTGGTGATCGTTAGTTTAAATCCATGCTCAGTTAAAAAAGAGTCTTTGGACTTTTGAATTAACTTTAGTACCTCGGTCACATCCACTTCACTCACAAGAGTAGCATGGGGTGCTTCATAAAAAGATTTCACCATATTATCGGCAATCGCTTTGCGCATTCCTGTCATTTTTAATCTTTCTATATCTGCAGAAGAGGCTTGATTTGCGCTTTCTATTTTTGTAGCACACGGCATACAAGAGGACGGTTTCATTTTTCGAGCAGCGTAAGATTCAATATCTACTTTAGAAATCCTTCCCCCTGCCCCACTCGGAATAATTTTTTTCATTTCCTCAAAACCAATGCCTAGCTCAGAGGCAAGTCTAAGAACTGCTGGTGAATAAAATTCTTTCATATCCCCAGAAGTAGGTATTTGTGCAGAAGATGGTCTTACCTCAGAGGATGGTGG
>JBEIFG010000107.1:0-6429 GCA_040382555.1 Chlamydiales bacterium
ATATATTGACATTTTCGGTAACAAACTCTCGTTTGTTTCCGCACAAACTTTTCACTCTTGTTCGTCATTTCTCTTCTACTGTCAAATAACTGAGCGTGCTTTACTTAGCATCGCTATTTCTTAACTTCGTTTTCTTTTCAGATCTCGTCGTTAAGATGGCAAAACTATATAAAATCTTAAGAATTATTCGCAAATCTTTTTATTTTCTTTTTTATATCGCTTCGTAAAGAGTGGGGGGTTTTCATAGGGAAAATTGCACAGTCATTTTTTATAAACCTAGTTCCATAAGCAAAAAAAACTGCGGTTTTGCCGCAGTTTTTTTAGATTTAAAGACTCATTTTGAGGATGTCTTGTGAAAGTGCTTCTTAAACTGGTCTTTGATAGATCATCGAAGACCAAAATGTGAAAGCTCTTTTAGGCCTACATCATTCCCCCCATGCCCATGCCACCCATTCCACCCATACCCATGCCTCCCATCCCATCCATAGCAGGCATAGCGGGAGCCGCAGATTTAGGAACCGGCTTGTCCGTGATCATAGCAGCGATCGTAATCAACAAACCAGAAACCGATGCCGCATTTTTTAGAGCACTTTTAGTAACTAAAACAGGATCTATTACTCCTGCATGAACCATATCACAGAACTCATCTAAAAGTCCGTTATATCCCCATGCCCCTTCCTTTTCAGAAATTTTTTCTGCAATAATACCACCTTGCTTACCACAGTTATTTGCAATGGCCGTAGCAGGGGCAAAGGCAGATTGTCTAATAATATCCACACCAATCCTTTCGTCACCGCATAGGTGGATGTGATCTAAAGCTTTTACAGCACGAATTAGGGCAACACCACCACCCGGGACTATCCCTTCCGCCACCGCGGCTCTGGTAGCATGAAGAGCATCTTCTACTCGAGCTTTCTTCTCTTTCATCTCAGCTTCTGTAGCCGCTCCGACATGAATGACAGCCACTCCGCCAGCAAGCTTAGCAAGCCTTTCTTCTAACTTCTCTTTATCGTAGTCAGAGGTGGAATTAGCTATTTCGGCTCGAACCTGTGAAATTCTTTGCTGAACGGCTGAGGAGTTTCCCGCCCCATCCACTAAGGTGGTTTCATCTTTAGAAACCTTTACTTTCTTAACTCTGCCTAGTACCTCTAAACCCACTTCTTCAAGTTTTAGCCCTACTTCTTCCGTAACTAGTGTACCACCGGTGAGCACAGCGATATCTTGAAGCATCGCTTTTCTGCGATCTCCGAAGCCTGGAGCTTTCACTGCACAAACCGGAAGGCCTGCTTTGAGTTTATTCACCACAAGTGTGGATAAGGCTTCCCCATCTACATCGTCTGCAATAATCAAAAGAGGACGTTGACCCGATTCCATTAGCGCTTCAAGCAAAGGCAAAATTTCTTTAAGAGAAGATATTTTTTTGTCCGTAATTAGAACGTAAGCACCATCCATTTCTACAGTCATTTTTTCCGCATTCGTTATAAAATATGGAGATAAATAGCCCTTATCAAACTGCAGCCCTTCTACTACATCGAGTGTGGTATCGATACCTTTTGCCTCAGCTATAGTTATCGTTCCGTCTTTACCTACTTTTTGCATGGCCTCTGCAATGATTGCACCTATGTCAGGATCATTATTTGCAGATATGGTGGCGATTTGGCGCACTTCTTCAGGGCGAGAAATCGATATTGCTAAGGAATCTAAAGCGCCTGTTACGACTTCTACTGCCTTATCAATCCCTCTCTTTACGCTCATGGGATTCGCTCCAGCGATCACATTTTTTAAACCTGTAGAAAAAATAGCCTCAGCAAGAACAATAGCTGTAGTAGTTCCATCACCCGCTACATCTGAGGTTTTGGAAGAAGCCTCTTTCACCAGCTGGGCACCTATGTTTTCAAACTTATCTTTCAAAGCTATTTCCTTAGCAACGGTAACCCCATCCTTGGTGGAAAGTGGTGTACCAAACCCTTTGTGAATTACTACATTTCTTCCTTTAGGACCTAGTGTAACCATTACCGCTTTGGATAAAGTTTTCACCCCTTTAAGAATAGATTTCAGAGCTTCTTCATTAAATTGTAACATTTTCGCCATACACATAACTCCTAATTCATTGATGATCGTATTATTAGCACAGAACGCCCAAGATATCCTCTTCTGACATGATGAGATACTCCTCATCCGTACTAGAAGTTTTAACAGCGGTGCCTGCATATGAGGTGAATAAAACATGATCTCCGATTTGGACGCTCATTTTTTTGTATCTTCCGTCATCGTCCATTTTTCCCGGGCCTGTAGCCACTACTTCCCCTTGCTTGGGTTTTTCTTGCGCAGAATCAGGAAGAATGATGCCACCACGAGTAGTTTTTGCTTGAAAGCGTTTTACCAGGACTCTGTTACCTAAAGGTTGAATGTGCTCTGCAGACATATA
Source organism: Chlamydiales bacterium (assembly GCA_040382555.1). Classification (GTDB taxonomy): domain Bacteria; phylum Chlamydiota; class Chlamydiia; order Chlamydiales; family Rhabdochlamydiaceae; genus VGMB01. Next base: position 2,429 of record JBEIFG010000107.1, read on the forward strand.
GTTCTCCTATAAAAATGGTTCGGTTTTAAAGGAAAATCTTAAGCTGACGATTGATTATTGTCAATTATTGCAAGACTATTTTTAGCAAAGCAGTAGCTGAATTGCTAAATTAATACAGGAGGTATTTTTTTCTTTTCTCGATAAAAATTTCCCTCTCATGCTTTTGATACTGTATTAATTTCCATGCTGCATATTTATTTTCTGTAAGAATTTTAAGGATCTCTTCGCTTCCACAAGCCTTACAAAATAATTCTTTGGCTATGGGTCCTAAATTTTGCAAAGCCGCATTCATCTCTTGTGGGTACATGGATTTAAGCATCCCCAATATCAAAAACTGAGTGGTAACAGGACGAAAAGTATTTTTATTTGTAATCACTAAATAAACCCCCTCACAAGGTTTAGACTTAAATAGGCCGTATTGGGGTGTAAAGTAGTAAGGTACAAATTTAACGCCCGAAAGCTTTTGCTTATTCAGAGAAGCAGCAAACGCATTAGCATTCATCCATGGAGCGCCAATGACTTTAAATGGAAGTGGATAGCCTATACCGATACTTACCACGCTGAGTGAACCAATAATCCCAGATGAGGAATAAAAGTACGGGGTATTACTTTCTGGAATATATACACTAGTGGGAATCCATGGCAGGCCAGTGGCTTGAAAGGACATATCTCTTTTCCATCCCTTCATGGGTATCACTATTAAGCTGCATCCCACTTTATATTCTTTATTAAAATAAGCAGCCAGTTCACCTACTGTCATACCGTGGCAATAAGGTACATTTATATAACCGATAAAGGATCGCCATTTCTCCTCCAGCATGGGACCATCTACCATCCTACCCCCCATAGGGTTGGGTCTATCGAAAACCATAACTGGAATATTTTTTTTTGCTGCTTCTTCCATTACATAAAAAAGAGTGGAAATAAAGGTGTAAGATCTGCAGCCGATGTCTTGTATGTCATAGACGATCAGGTCAACGTTTTCTAGCATTTTTATGGTAGGACGCCTTGTCTTCCCGTACAGGCTATATACTGGAATGCCTTTAAAATCTGCGATATCTTCACATTGTTTTTCTGCAAGCACTTCTCCTCTAAATCCATGCTCTGGGGAAAAAATAGCTACTAGCTTCATTCCTTCTTTATTGTTAAGAAATAATTCGTAGGTGGGATGGAAGTCCGCATCTATCCCTGTTTGATTTGTAACAAGTCCGATCCGCTTGCCCTTATATTTAGCCGCATAGCCCTCTTTAAAAAATAGATCAGCCCCTGTTTCAACCTTCTCTTTAGATAAAACTAAAGGCGAAACAAAAACCAAGATCATTATTAGTAAAAGCTTATGCATGAAAATTCTACCTAATTAAACTGATTGTCTTAAGAAAGATAAAATAAAACATAATAAAATCTTTGTGTAAACCAAAGATTTATGTTATTGAAAAATTAAATTGTCATATCATCGGAGAAATACATCATGTCCTTGGCTCGACAGACAGAATCCCTTTCCATGCAAAAAGCTTTTGAAATACTAGATTTATCTCGCGGAAAAATCTCTTCCCTGGAGGAAAGAGAAAAACTGGCAGTAGATTTAGCAGGATATTTGCTTGAGGAAGCAAATAAAACACAAACGTACTCCGAAAAAAGAAATCAACAGCAGCTTGCAAGAATGATGAAAGATCCTGTAGGAAAGGCATTTACCACTTGCATGACGGACCAGGGATTTAGAAGTAATTTATCTCCTCGGGTAGCCAATCAGATCAACTATTTAATAGATAAATTTGGAGTACCGCAATACTTTGACCCTTTGAAAAGAATACAGCTTTCTGCATTTAGGCTCCTCTCTCCTGTTATATCGCACATACTTGTTCCTCTAGTCACTTTTATGCTTCGTCGGGAGACCTCTTCAGTGATTCTTCCCGGTGAGCACGCAGCGCTATCCAAACACATGAAACTGCGCAGAGAGCAGGGCGTTCGCATCAACTTAAATCATCTTGGAGAAGCCATTCTTGGAGAGAAAGAAGCTAAAAGAAGGCTGCAGGTATACTTAGATGACCTTAAGAAGGAGGATGTAGAGTATATCTCTGTAAAAATATCTACCATTTATAGTCAGATTAACCTGCTTGCTTGGGATAAAACGGTCGATAGCGTGGCCAGCCGCCTTAAAGAGCTTTACAGGGCTGCTATGAATAACACGTTTACTCGAGCAGACGGAACAGTGGTTAAAAAGTTTGTCAACTTAGACATGGAAGAATATAAAGATCTTCTGTTAACTAAAGACATTTTCAAAAAAGTTCTTGATGAAAAAGAATTTCAACAATTTTCTGCAGGGATTGTTCTGCAGGCTTATCTACCAGATTCCTATGCTATCCAAAAAGAACTTACCGAGTGGGCCATGAAAAGGATCCAAGCAGGCGGGGCTTCTATAAAAATTCGCATTGTTAAAGGGGCAAATTTAGCGATGGAGCAATTTGAAGCAAGTTTAAGACTCTGGCCTCAGGCTCCTTATAAACACAAATCGGAAGTGGATGCGAATTTTAAACGGATGGTTTCTTATGGATCTATTCCTGAACATGCCAAAGCGGTCCATCTTGGTATAGGTAGCCACAATCTTTTTGACATAGCTTATGCTATGTTGCTCAGAGCTGAATATAAATCGGAGGCATATATATCCTTTGAAATGCTTGAGGGCATGGCCGATCACATAAGAAGGGTAGTGCAAAGACTCTCCGGGGATATGCTACTATATTGTCCTGTTGCAGTAAAAGAAGACTTTCAAAGTGCCATAGCTTATTTAATACGCCGCCTTGATGAAAATACAGGTCCTGAAAATTTCTTAAGATACACCTTTGGTCTAAAGCCTGGATCTCCTGAGTGGCAATCCCAAGTTCAGCTTTTTACCAAAGCCTGTAGCGAAATGGAAAAAACATTAGATATGCCAAGAAGAAATCAAAATCGCTTCGATCCCGCCATATACTTATCACCAAACGATCCTTTTGAAGGGGAATCAGATACTGATTTTTCTCTAGCAGCAAATAGAAAATGGGCACAAGAAATTATCCAAAAGTGGCACAAGAAACCCATATCCCCAATCCCTTGCGTAATTGACGGCAAAGAGTACCATGAAACCTCTCCTCAAGGTGAAGGAATAGATCCCTCTTATCCTCAGGATCCCTTGTATAAATTTAGTATGGCTTCATGGGATCAAGTAAATGAAGCCATTGAAAGCGCAAAAAAAGAGGAATCTTCTTGGGCCAATCTCTCCGTAGAAAAAAAAGCAGAGCTTTTCGCCAAAGCAGCCCATCTTTTTAGAGAAAAAAGAGGTGATTTAATAGGTGCTATGATGGCTGATGGAGGTAAAACTGTACTAGAGGGTGATCCAGAAATTTCAGAAGCCATCGACTTTATAGAATATTACAGCCGTGCCATGCTAAAAATGCATGCATGCCACGATATCGAATGGCAACCTAAGGGTACCGTTCTCATTACTCCCCCCTGGAATTTCCCTGTATCGATTCCTGTGGGAGGAATCATAGCCGCACTTGCTACGGGCAACTGCGTTCTTTTTAAACCAGCCCCTGAGGCAGTGTTGAGTGGATGGGAGCTAGCTAAGCTGCTCTGGGAGGCAGGAATACCAAAAAAAGCACTTCAGTTTTTTAGTTGTCACGATGAACCCATTGGCAGCCAACTCATAGCTGATCAAAGAGTATCGGCCATTATTCTTACGGGGGCAACTTCTACTGCTAAATTATTTCAAAAATTAAAGCCTGGATTGGATCTATCTGCGGAGACTGGAGGAAAAAATGCCATGATTGTTACCTCTATGGCAGATAGAGATTTAGCTATTAAGGACCTTATCCACTCAGCCTTTGGACACTCGGGACAGAAATGCAGTGCGGCAAGTCTTGGAATTTTAGAAGCGGAGATATATGATAACCCTCACTTTTTAGCTCAGCTCAAAGATGCAGCTGAGAGCTTAAAGGTAGGTTCTGCATGGGATCTTTCTTCAA
>JBEIFG010000108.1:0-6427 GCA_040382555.1 Chlamydiales bacterium
CAGTTCATTGCATTGCCTAATAGCTTGAGTCTGAGCAATTTTATAGTTAGTGAATTTTTGTCTCAAAAATCTAGATGTGAAACTTTTGATTTGGAGAAGGCTGGGATGGGATTCTTTATCCTTAATATGCAGGGTTAAATATTCTAAATCTCTAATTGCCATATCTTTATATTTTTCTTTCTCTCTGGATAGGTTTAAAAGCTTTTCAAGCTGGCTCCGAGTGGGTTGAGGGCATACAGTAAGGGGAATGTGCTCATGATTTAGATAGTTGTTTTTTAATTTATTTACGGCTCTATAAAATTCTCTTATTTCATCGTAGTTTGCATCCCTTAGTACTAGGTCGTGTAAATCCCAATTTTGTTCATCAAGCAAGCTTGTCGTTATAATTGCGTCACTTTCAGAACTCTTTTGGCCAATAAGGTCTTTAAAATGGCTCTCGTGGTTAGTTTGATACTGGAGCCGGAGATGAAATTGAGCAATCAACTCAATGAAAACCAAGCGTTGATCTTGACGAGGAATCCATTTATTGCTGAGCATATTTTTACAATCAAGTTGCTGAAAGAACAAAATTTCAAAGCGAAGATAATTTTTTAATTGTTCTGCTAAGCTTTTTCCAAAAGCAAAAAGCGTTGGAGGGCAAGGATCATTCAATATACAAATATCGTTTTGTAATTTGAATTTAAAAAAACCTATTGATTCAGAATAATTAGATATTATGTGAAGAAGGTACGCTAGGCTACCAAGTGTGTTTGAAGATGGGGGAGCCGTTGCAATGCCCTCCACTACTTGCTGTATCCATCTAAGGTTAGACCTTAATTTAATAATTTCAAGCTTATAATTTGGTTCGGTAAAAGACTCACTTTCTAATAAAGAAAATTTATGGATAAGACTCACAGTCAATGCCGTAAAAGGCTTAAAATCATAGTAAATAAAATTTTGTAGAAAAAATCTTCGATAGAAAGAAGAGCTCTTTAGCCACAATTGTTTTTTTAATACGTAAAAAGAGACATCTACTGCAGAAGATTTTTGGTAATAGCAAAAAGAGGCCTTAGCAAGTAAGGTATCGATATGATGCTTAGCTACTCTAGCTGTTTTGGCATCCGCACACTCATACCAGCTTAAACCTATCTTTTGATAGAAGACATAAACATGAGCTTGAGGATCTAGTTGGGTGGCAAAGCTCATCAGCTCATACGAGCATTCTTCATCGAAATGAATCGATCTTTCAAAGGTGATTTTTTCAAATAAAGGAGCGGGAAAATCTATGAATATGGATTGCCTTACACCTGTTTGATTGCTAACTTCTTTGCGCATTAAAATCGGAATAGGTCTACCATGTTCAATATACTTATTCAAGCGAACAACGTGTAAAAATAATTCTTTTGGCGGTAAATGAAAATGTTTACGCTGATATTTACTTTTAAATTCACGGACTACCAACCTTCCTTCCTCGTTCACCGGATATTTAGGATCGAAAAAATATCTGGAAATTTCACGAGGATGCTCTATGCATAGCCAATTCCTTAAAAACAGATCTTTCAAGTGTAGAGGCCATTTCTTGAAATAAGAGCCAAGGGGAGTTTGTCTACTCACCGATCTAAAGAAAAAAGGATGTTCCTCGGGAAAAAATCTTTTCAAACTGTGGTACTTTTCCATTTCATCTTTGATAAATCCCCATCTGGAATTAGGATGAATGGAAAGCAATAGGGGAGATGTTTGAGGTACTTTATTACTGTATAAAGAAAAAAAACACCCATCCTTTTTACAATATCGGATTACCTCTTCAGTGGTTGTCATAGCAGTCTTAGCATGAGGTGTTGAGAAGAGGAATTCCTCGATAGGGATCGCATGACCAGATGGAACAAAGCTTTCTATAAGTTCCATCTGAGGATAAAGCACTCTATGCGTATCATTCATCTCTACCTTCAATTCGTGATGAAGCTCCGATACCTGTTGTAGGGCATAAATAAAGGGTTCTTGATTGGCAGCGAATTCTTTATCTTGAAAAAGAGTGCCGAGTGCTATACGCAAACACCACGTATTTGAGAGAGAAAGGCTAATTTTTTCTTTCCGATCTTCCTTATGTCGGTTGATTTGGGATAAAATGATATCTAAAGCATCCATAAGCTCTTGCTCTTTTCCCAGAATGCCAAGCATTTGCCTTGTTTCAAATAACATCAGATCCAGAGACGGAATGAATGTGAAAGCTTGCAGCAAGGCATTTATCCAACTATCACATCCGCTGTAGTTATACAAGCCAGGAATAGGGTTGGTTGAGGCTTGATCCATTATTTCTTTTGGAATGGTTTCATGTAGAGGGCTTTTATTTAACTCATCTAAGAATTTAAGTATCTCTTCCTGGGAAGGAACTTCATTATCCCTCACCAATGGATTTGCTTGAGTGATAGGATAGATGTAGGTTTGTGAAGATAATTGGATCGATGAAGTCGTCATTGAATGTACCTAACTTTTTTTAAATTAGGTTCATATGCTACTTAAAATTGGATAATTTTCATCCGATTTTTTTAAAGATTTAATAAAGGAAAAGACGAAGAGGAAATAGAACTTTCCCTCTTCGTCTTCAATTAGCGTAGATGGCTATTATTTTTCAGAATCATCAAGTATTTCTACTTCTGCTTCTTCCATATCTCCCTTTTTACCGCTTGCTTGAGGTCCAGGACTTGCTTGCTGCTGTCCCCCTGCTTGGGCTGCTTGCATAGCCTCACCCATTTTTTGCATGTGGTTATTTAAGGCGTCTTTAGCAGCTTTAATTTGTGAGACATTTTCACTCTTTAAAGCTTCTTTTAGCGCATCTATTTTTTCCTGAATTTCATTAGTGATGTGAGAAGGGATTTTGTCCTTATATTCATTTAAAGACTTTTCAGCTCTAAAGACTAATGAATCAGCCTCATTTCTGAGCTCAATTTCATCTTTTTTTGCTCGATCTTCTTCTGCATGATCTTCAGCATCTTTAAGCATTCTTTTAATTTCTTGCTCACTAAGGCCTGATTTTGCCTCAATTTTAATTTTTTGCTCCTTGCCAGATTGAGAATCTTTGGCAGATACATGCAATATGCCATCAGCGTCAATATCAAAGGCAACCTCGATTTGAGGAACACCTCTTGGAGCCGGTGGGATATCTGTAAGATCAAAACGGCCGATTTCTTTATTGTCTCTGGCCATTTTTCTCTCTCCCTGCAGAACAACAATCGTTACCGCGGGCTGGTTATCTGCTGCGGTAGAGAAAACCTGTTTTTTTTGGGTAGGAATAGTTGTATTTCTCTCAACAATAGGAGTTAGAATACCGCCAAGCGTTTCAATACCTAAAGTTAATGGGATTACATCTAATAGGAGAACATCCTTGACATCACCTGTGAGTACAGCTCCCTGGATGGCAGCGCCAATAGCCACTACTTCATCAGGGTTAACACCTTTATGGGGCTCCTTTCCGAAGATTTCTTTTACTTTTTGCTCAACAGCAGGCATACGTGTCATTCCACCCACAAGAATTACTTCATCGATTTGATTTTTACTTAGCCCAGCATCTTTCATGGCTTTTAAACATGGTTCTGCTGTTCTTTCAATGAGATCATGAGCTAAAGATTCAAATTTAGCACGTGTGAGGGTTAGTGCTAGGTGCTTTGGTCCAGTGGCATCCATTGTAATAAACGGTTGGTTGATTTCAGTGGTCTGTGTGCCTGAAAGCTCGATTTTGGCTTTCTCTGCTGCATCACGAAGACGCTGAAGTGCCATCTTATCTTTGCTAAGGTCAATGCTTGTATCTTTTTTGAATTCATCAAGCATCCAGTGAAGAATCACGTTATCAAAGTCATCCCCACCTAAATGAGTATCTCCATTGGTAGAAAGCACTTCAAAAACGCCATCCCCAATTTCGAGAACAGAGATATCAAAAGTGCCTCCACCGAGGTCAAAAACTGCTATTTTTTTATCTTGCTGTTTGTCCAATCCATACGCAAGAGCCGCTGCAGTGGGCTCCGGTATGATCCTTTTCACATCAAGACCTGCTATTCTTCCGGCATCTTTTGTAGATTGTCGTTGGGAATCATTGAAATAGGCAGGTACTGTAATTACAGCCTCTGTAATTTTTTCTCCTAAATACGCCTCAGCCGTTTCTTTCATTTTTAAAAGAACTTGGGCTCCAACTTCTTCCGGGGTAAGCATCTTGCCATCTACTTCAATGACCGCGTCCCCGTTGCCATTGGGTGCTACTTTATAAGGCACAGTCTTAATTTCTGATTGAACCTCTGTGAACTTTCTTCCTATAAAGCGCTTAGCAGAAAAAATAGTTTTTTCTGGATTAGTAATAGATTGTCTTTTTGCTGGAATACCCACTAATCTCTCACTGCCCTTATATGAAACCACAGAAGGGGTAGTTCTAGATCCCTCAGCATTAGCAATCACTTTAGGTGTTCCACCTTCCATGATAGCAACGCACGAATTGGTAGTACCAAGGTCTATACCAATGATTTTACTTTTCTTTTTCTGAGTCATAATTACTCCAAGGTATATAATTTATTAGTAATGTTTATTTTGTTTCTTCTATAGGTTTCGCAGGGGCTTTAGCAACTTTTACTCTAGCGGGACGAATAGTTCTTTGTGCTGATTTATAGCCTTTTACGAATTCCTCTAAAATTTGTCCTTCAGGAGCGGTGAAGCTTTCCTCTACCTCAACTGCTTCGTGAAGGTGTGGGTCGAACTGTGATCCCAGCGAGCTAAAACTGGATACTCCGTGGCTAGTAAGAACTTCCTTGAACTGTCCTAAAATCATTTCAAAGCCAACGGCCCAATTACGTGTCTCTTCCGACATATGCTGGGTGAATTTAAGAGCATTTTCTAGGTTGTCCATAGGGATTAAAAAATCTGCAATTACGTTTTCAATCCCAAAACGAGTCATCTCTTGTTTTTCTTTTATTAATCTTTTTTTGCTGTTCTCCATGTCAGCTAAAAGACGGAGGTTCTTTTCATGAGCTTCTTTAACTTCAATTTCAAGTTGAGCTAATCTATCTACTGGCTCATTTTGAGGCTCTATATCATGGTTCAGGGTTTCGTCTTGGAGAGATTCTGAAAATTCTTCTGTCATAACTCTACTCTTGGTGTGTTTTGTCTTCTAATAAATAGGGCATTGTGGCGTCGCTATTAGATAGCGTATTGATTTGATTTTGAACATAAGGGTTCTCCGGCTGCCTAAAAGAAATTTTAAACTTGTACAGGCTTTTAGTTAGGCTAAAGCCAATCGTATCCGTAGCCGCTTTCAGCACGCCAAATAAATGTTTATAAGGAATACGGGCCGGACCTAGCAACCCTATGGCTCCTGCATAGGTTTGGTTGATTTTATAAGGCATGATCATCACCGCACAAGATCCTATTTGAGCTGGTGTGCCGGGAGGGATTAGGTCTTCTCCAATCCAGCACCTAAGCTGACCTTCTTTGCAGCTTTGCGATAACATGGTTCTTAGTGCATCATTATTTTCAAAAAATGAAAGGCCAGAGGCAAGACCAGTAGCATCTTCTGCAAAATCAGAATAGGAAAGTAACTTGGAAAAGCCTGTTTTTAAAATGTCGATGCTAGAAAAATTATTATAGCTCACTATGTGTCTAAGCATTACTTCACTATAAAATTTGGAGGCTAAAGATTCTTCTTCCTTGCTGAAGCTGGGTTTTTCTCTTCCATTGATCTTTGAGTGAAAATATTGCTCGATGCGTTTCAAGGTGAAATTGCTGATTTTTTTGTCGGTATACAGTACTTCAGTTTTTATTACCCCAAAGTCGGTGACTAGAACGCATAGACAACGATGAGAATCTATTCCTACCAACCTTATATCTAAAATAAAATCCTGGTCAAATCGGGGTGAAGATAAAAATACAGCCATCTGTGTCTTTTCACTCAGGGTCTCGGCGCACTTTTGCAGGTAGGTGCTAATTTCCCGTGTTTCAGTTGAAAAAAGAGACTGAATTACTGCTTTTTCTTTTTCATCAAGCAGCCCAGATGTTCGATAGGTTTCTGCATAAATTTTGTAGGCAGCGTGAGTGGGAATTCTTCCCCCAGAAGAATGCTGTTGCTTGAGCAACCCAGCCTCTTCTAATTTTGCAAAATAATTTCTTATGGTTGCGGAACTAAGAGCTTCAAAGCCATTCTCTCTAAGGGTGTTAGATCCTATAGGCTTGCCTGACTGAAGGTACAAATCTACAAGTCCAATAAGTACGAGTTTTTCTCGCTGGTCTTTATTTGGTTTTTTGGAGAACATAGGCTTCAATTTAGCACTCTCTTGTTTCAATTGCTAATTTATTCTCTAATTTTTCATCATTGTAGCATATTTGAAAAAGAAATGTAAAGCGCAATTTAGCACTCAGGCGATCCGACTGCTGAATTTTTAATTTAAGATATTCAATTTAAGATATTTGTAAA
>JBEIFG010000109.1:0-6346 GCA_040382555.1 Chlamydiales bacterium
ATAGAATTCATGAGAAAAACATACCTCACGCTTTGGATTTAGCGTTCGCGACTTAGGATTTCCATTAGAATCTCTTTCCCAGATTTCACAAGGCTCACCAGATTGAATATTTAGTAAGATCTCGTGGGCCCTCCAGTCATCTCTGTGAATATAATGTATGTCATTGGTGGCAACTAATGGGATACCAAGATCTTTAGACAGAGAGATTAGCTTCGTATTTACACAATCTTGGGCTTTAACAAATTCTAAATACTTTTGGTACAACCAAGGCTCATCTAACATTTTGTCGGCCGCTATGGAATCCTCAGACATTCTATGACGCTGCAATTCAAAATAATAGTCATCCTGAAAAACATCTTTAAACCATTGAATTTCAGCAAGTAGCTCTTTTTCTTTCCCCGAAAGAATATAAAAAGGGACCAAGCCAGTATTAGGCCCCGATAAGCAAATCAATCCTTGGGAATGTTTTTTTAAAAGGTCTTTATCTATCCTAGGTGTATAGTAAAATCCTTCCATATGAGCCAAAGAACTCAGCTTGCATAAATTATTATAACCCTGCTTATCCTTTGCTAATAAAATCACAGGATATCCTGAATAAGATCCGGGTATCCGCTTTTTATCAAAACGAGAATGAGGGGCAATAAAAAGCTCGCAACCAATAATTGGACGTATGTTTGCAGACATGCACGTTTTATAGAATTCTACTGCTGCATACATATTTCCCTGATCAGTAATTGCCATGTGGGATAATGAATATTCAGAAGCCTTATTGACTACTGCACTAACAGAGGCTGTAGAATCTAGTATAGAGTACTGAGAGTGAACATGTAGAGGAATCCAAACCATTTTGAAACCTGAAAGATTGAGACGACAAACATATGATATGCAAGAACCGTTTTTAGGGAAGCATTAGTTCATACTTCCCAGGAATATGGATCCATAATTTATGTAGTTGTCTGATTTAATTCAGCAGATCCATTATCTGCAATGTACTTTGGATTAGACTTTACTTTCCAAAGAGGGATCAGCAACAGAACCGAAATGAGTCCGCACAGACCCAGTGCCACAAAAAATCCGTACCAACCCCACTCTTGAGTCATTTTACCAAGGGGATATCCAGCTGTAGCAGCTCCAATATAAGCAACCCAGCCAACAAATCCGGTCGCTGTACCGGCAGCTTTTTTATGCGATAATTCAGCTGGCGCCATACCAATTAACATCTGGGGACCAAAAATAAAAAAACCCACTAAAAACATTAGGGCCGAATCAAGAAATACTAAACCAGGGGGGGAAAACCAGAGAGCAATAAGAACAAATACAACCGCGAAACTAAATAGAATGCATATCGGAACTCGTCGTCCTTTGAAGATCTTATCCGAAGACCATCCAGCAGCTAGACTGCCAAAGATACCTCCTATCTCAAACCAGCAGACGCAGGCTCCAGCAGCGATTAAGGAATAACCTTTAGTTTCAACCAAAAACAAAACACTCCAATCATTTATGGCTGTCCTGATGACATACACAAAAAAGTAAGATATGGCTAGCATCCATATAAACTTATTATTTAGCACATAGCTAAATAATATTTCTTTTACAGACAGTTCTTTTTCTTGCTCAGTGGTGGTTGTATTCGATGGAAAATCTTCTTTGTATTTTTCAATCGACGGCAGCCCAAGTGATTGGGGGGTATCCCTAAGACGGTTCATTAAAAATAATCCCACACCTATGCACATAACCCCAGGGACATACATCGCATATCTCCATCCCCATAATTGAGCACAAAAAGCTGCAATCAGCGGTATAAGTGCACCACCTACGCTGTGCGATGTATTCCAAACGCCCCACCAAGTGCCTCTTTCTTTTTGCGAGTACCAGTGCGTAAGCAACCTAGCGCAGGGAGGCCAGCCCCAACCCTGAAATACTCCGTTCATACCCCAAAAAAAGGCAAAAAGCAATATAGACGAGGTTAAGCCGAAGAAAATATTAAACAACCCAGTTAGAATCAATCCAATCGACATAAAGTATCTGGGATTAGACCGATCCCCCAATATACCGCTTAAAAATTTGCTAAGTCCGTAAGTAATGGATAAAATACTCCCTAAAATACCAAGCTGACTTTTATCAAAACCGAGATCCTGCATGAGGGCAGGCATAGCAAAAGTAAAGCTTTTTCTCGTAAAATAATAAAACACATAGCCAATATACATGCCGTAAAAGATGCGAAAACGCCAGTACTTATATTGTTTTTTTATAGCTTCTGGGTTTTCTATTTCACGAGAATGAGGAGCTGGTTTTAAGAAGGCAAAAATACTCACACTAAAATCTCCAAATTTCCCACGCATTATAATTCAAAGCGCACATTAAAAAGAAACAGTATCACATGTCAATGAATTTTTACTTTTAAAATTAATTTTTAACAATCTATACTAGCATTACAAACAAGAACTAAATTTTTTATAAAGCTTTATAAATGAATGATTTTAGAAAAAAAATAGAAAAAAACCAAGATCAAAAAATTGAACAAATCACTGAAGTGACTCCAGTCTATAACGAAAGGCGCACGGATATCTTCTCCTCTAGAAACTCCTTCCAAGGGTCTCCTATTGAAAAAAATATTGAATATTTACTTTATCATTTTCTTCAAGTGAACAAAGATTTTATTGAGCAGGTCAGGGAAAAATTTAGAGAAGCAATACCCCAAGATTTAAGTTTTTCAATAGGATCCTTTAAAAAAAAATTAACAGAATTATGCCACAAAGATGAAAGCGAAAATCTCCATTATGTAGAGAGCTTGTCTGAAAATTGGCATGAGATCCTCTTTCACGCCAGAAATAAATCTTTTGGAAACAGCTACTCAGAAGATCTTCAAAAACTGATAGACTCTATTTTAAATTTTCCTGATCACTCAGACCATTCCCTGGGTTTTTACTTAAATCAACATGCAGGAAAAGATTGGACCCCTCTTCCTTTAATGAATCTTTTGAAAAATTTACATTTAAACTACCAATCAGATCCAAGCACAAGCGAATTAGCAAACTGGTTGAATTTGCTTACTCAGATAAGAGATGTGATCAAATAAAGGATTTTCTCATAAAACTCTTATTGCCTTTTCTTTTAATATCCTTTACTGATTTATCCTCCACACATATATTTTCCTGAGAAATTTTGATCTAAAGGTAACTATCATGCAATATCCCATTCCTAAAGGAGTTTTTGACATACTTCCTCAAGATCCTGACCCAGATTATAGCTGGAGAAACTCAGATCGCTGGCAATATATTGAAAAGATTATTCGTAAAACATGTGAAAGCTACGGCTACAAAGAAGTTCGTACCCCCATTTTTGAAAGAACTGAGCTTTTTGTTCGTGGGGTAGGGGAAAGCTCAGACATTGTAAACAAAGAAATGTACACTTTTTTGGATAAAGCAGACCGTTCTATGACCCTTAGACCTGAAGGGACAGCCAGCTTAATGAGAGCCTTCGTAGAAAAAAAACTTTATACGCAGCCCACCCTTCATAAATATTTTTATATAGGCCCCATGTTTCGATATGAAAGACCGCAGGCCGGGAGATACAGACAGCACCATCAATTCGGTGCTGAGGCCTTAGGCATAGATAAACCCGAGCAGGACGTGGAATTAATTGATCTGGCCACGACACTGTATGGAAAGCTCGGATTATCAAATCTTAAAGTCATGATTAACTCTGTGGGTAGTGAAGAAACAAGAAAAAAATACATGGCAGCTCTAAAAGCTTACCTTGAGCCTCAATTTGATCAACTTTCGGATGATAGCAAAGGACGCTTTCATAAAAATATTTTTCGCATATTAGATTCTAAAGATAAAACTGATCAGGCTATTTTAAATGGATCCCCGAGCATTCTAGATTTTCTCTCTGATGCTGATAAGACTCATTTTAATAAAGTCTGCTGCCTATTAGAAGAAATCAAAATTGATTTCCAAATCAATCCAAAACTTGTTAGGGGGCTTGACTACTACAATCGCACAGTATTCGAAATTACAACTTCAGATTTAGGGGCACAAAATAGCATTGGAGGTGGCGGAAGGTATGACGGTCTTACTGAAACCGTAGGGGGTCCTTTTACTCCCTCTGTGGGTTTTGCCACTGGCATAGAGCGTGTTCTACAGACAATGCAAAGTCAAAATGTAGAGTTCCCTGCTCCCCCACATCCTTTTATATACCTCATTCCTATGGGTGAAGCTGCTTTGAATTTTTGTTTTCAACTTACCAGTAAACTTCGCAAATATGAAATTGGAGCTGAGACAGATTTATCGCACAAGAAAATTCAGACCTCCATCCAAATGGCTAATAGTATTCATGCAGATTACGTTATAGTTATCGGGGAGCAAGAAATGGAATCTAACAAAGCAACACTTAAACACCTAAAAACAAGAGAAATCAAAGAAATCTCTTTAAGTCAAATCACTGAAGAAATCCAAAATTTGCATGCTAAGGAAAAAGACGATGAAAAACGATAGATAAGGTAAGCAAAATTCCTTGGCTATAATTTCTACTTTAACTACATTGTACGTATTATATTAGGAGATTCATTCTATGAGCAAAGTAGTTTTCTATTCTTTTTCTTTATTTATGATGATCATATCTTCCGTGAATGGTGAGGAAGGCAATACGCTAGCTGCCGATTCAAGACCTGATTCATCAAATAAAGACGTTGCTACCATTTCAGAAGCATTTGGTCATCTTATTGGAAAAAATTTAGAATCCCTAGGATTTGAATTCGACATTCAATCTGTTGTCCAAGGTTTAAAAGATGCCTCGAGTGGTAAATCTTCACCTCTAAGTGAGGTCGAATGCATTCAAGCGATTACCTCTATTCAGGAAGCTGTATTTAAAGATCAGTGCAAGTCCAATCTATCTGTTGCTGAAGATTTTTTGAAAAAAAATAAAAAAGTTAAAAACATAGTTTCCATAGAAAAAGGTAAAGTGCAGTATAAAATCGAAAAGCAAGGAAATGGGCCTAAACTTGAGAATAATTTAGCCCCAGTCATTCGCTACGTAGGAAAATTTGCTGATGGTACCATTTTTGGAGAATCAAAGGAAGATGAGCATATTTCCCTAGAAGAAATGATTCCTGGCCTAAGACAAGGCATGTCAGGCATGAAAGAAGGGGAAAAAAGGACGATTTATATTCATCCTGATCTAGCTTATGGTACCAAGGGATCTCTTCCTCCCAACTCTCTACTTACTTTTGAAATTGAATTAGTTAAAGTGGATGCTCCTATGCAAATGGAACACGCTGAAGGTACACAAAAAGCTTTAGATCCTTCTCTTGAAATAGCCTTTCCCGCTGAAGAATCTTATCGATAGTTTGACAAGTGGCTCATCGTGAAAGTAATCCTATTTCAGCCGCAAATCCCTCAAAATGCTGGAAACATTGTTAGAACATGCAATGTTTCTGGTAATGATCTTATTTTAGTTAAGCCTCTTGGTTTTAGCACCTCAAATAAGGCTTTGAAAAGAGCAGGTCTTGATTACTGGGAAGGAATTAATGTGGAAATTATAGATAACCTAGAAGATTATCTAAATACAACGTCCCATTCATTTTATTTTTTTTCAAGTCATGCAAAACATTTATACACTGATGTTCAATACACAAAAGAGGATCTTCTTATTTTTGGATCCGAATCTCACGGTCTATCCCCGCAGTTCGTAGAAAAATATCCTGAAAAATTTCTAACACTACCTATGAAAAAAAATTCTCGTTGCTTGAATTTAGCAAATACTGTTTCGATAGTAATATACGAAGCTTGGAGACAACAGGGCTTCCAAAGCAGGTAGCAAATGCGATTTTTTAAAATATCGTTAGCCTTGCAAATGGCTATTGCAACATTCTTAGGGATTATGTGCGGGTTATTTTTCGGTGACCTGTGCTCAATATTCTCAGCTTTAGGACAAGCATATATAATGCTTCTTAAAGCTACAGCAATCCCTTATCTAATCGTCGCCATAATTCATGGTATAGGGCAGCTAAGTTCTTTTCAGGCAAAGCAAATCCTTAAAAAAGGAATCTTTTTTATAGGACTTGCTTGGAGTATAAATATAGCGATGGTTTATGTAGTATATTTTACGTTCCCTAGAGCCGACGGAGCCCTATCTGCTTATATTTCTTCAGAAGCTCCCACAATTAACTTTGCAGAATTACTGATTCCTGAAAATATTTTCTATGATTTAGCAAATAATATTGTTCCAGCTATCGTCATTTTTTCTCTTTTCATAGGTATTGCTTTAATGCAAATCAAAGAAAAAGAGATTTTAATGAATTCATTAAAAAATCTTGTCGAAGCGATCACGAAAATTACTTCAT
>JBEIFG010000110.1:0-6275 GCA_040382555.1 Chlamydiales bacterium
CCCCCATATTCCCAATGGAATAACTGTAAGCTGTTTCTTTATATTGTGCATCCTTAGACCACCAACAAGCTCGTATATTCTCTTGTGTTAATTTACCCGTAACCTCCATAAATCCTGTTGGTATAGCGTTAAATACATTTGTTTCTTTGAGTTTTGTAGTATCCCCCCAAACAACTAAATTTTTTAGTCTTATTCCAGCTTTTTCAGTTCCTCCTAATGCTTGTATTAATTCATTAAAATCTTTTTGAGCTGGTACTTTCCAACCGGTTGGACAAACTCCTCTTTTGTCATTTATTACATACCAATTGTAATACGTTGTTTTATGATTTTTAATTCTGTGTTGTGCACATTGTGGTAAAGTATCTTGCTTTACCCATTTTGATGCTTTTTTTGCAACTTGGATCTTATCGCCATTTGTGTATCGAGTCGAATTTAAATTACTTTCAAACCATAATTGATCTTTGATTTTTATTACTGTATAAGTATTTCCATCCGCATCCCGAATTTCTTGAGAATAACCAATCGATAAATAAATAAGACTTAGTGCGAGTAAAATATAATGCATAATTAAATTTAGTAAAATAAAAAAAGGGAACCCGAAAGTCCCCCTATAGTAGATTCTGTTTGAATAAACCCTTAGGCCTCCTGAGGAGGCGCTAGGTGGGTTGATGTGGTGAAGAAGGTGCGGCGACCGTTGCGGTGTACTCGGAAGACAATTGTATTATCTTCATTTTTGATTTTTGTAAACTTAAGTACGGTTCCCGGGGTTGCACAATAGGAGTTTGTGGTTTCAAGTTTAAGGTTGCGGTACAGCCGAACTTTATGCTCAAAACTCATTTCAAACTTTTCCAAAACCATCCAATCAGGATTTTGTGATTTAACTGCTTTTGCTTTTGTAGGTGCTTTTACTTTTTTTTCCATTTTTGTTTTTGTTTAATTGATGAACATTACAAATATAAGTAGAATATTCTATTTAAAAAAATGATTTCCAAAAATTTCCAAAAATACCCTCTACGCGTGCATACGCACGCACGCGTCCCCCATGGGAGCCCTCCGAGGTTCTCCAGGAGGACTATGGCTGATTTATTTCTCTGGGGAGCCGCAGGAGTTCCTAGGGGGGTTAGGTAAAAACCTCGGTTCGCAAAAAAGCCTGTGCGAATCGCACAGGCCCTGCAAAAAGTAATTTGATTTAATCTAGGGGTTTACCCTTGTGTTTGTCTTTTCTTGTGTACTTCTTTTTTGACTCTTCAGTTCTGGATACGAACCTGCCATCAAAGAAACCCTGAGATTTTTGGTCTTCTCTTACGTTTCCTAAACGTATCTTTCTTAGTTGTTCTGTGGTTATTATCATGGCTTTAAAACTCGAAGCTTGCTGTGCTGTGGTAGTTACCCAAGCAAATTTGAACAATAGCATAAGATATTGCTACTAATACGGTTGTCCCTAAAATACATGACCATGCTGTGAAAATTCCTAAAATTACCTTCTCCATTTTGTTATTGTTTAATTGATTAACAATACAAATATAAGTAGAATATTCTAATATAAAAAATGATTTCTGAAAAAAGCCTCTACGTGCGTGCACGTACGCACGCGTCCCCCAGGGGAGCCCGCCAATGGTAAATCCTGCATAGGCTGGATCAAGATGCCTGGGGTGCCTCATAGGCTTGGTGCACAAAAAAAGACTCCTAAGAGTCTTTCTTATTATTGTATAAATTCGAATTACATTCCTACTAATTCAAATTCTAATCTAGCTAATGTTTCTTTAGACATTCTAAGGAGTTCTTCATAATCTTTTATATTTTTTTTACTCCTTCTATTTTTTTTATTAACTCTGGTCGTTTTAGAGAATTATGGTATTTGTCTAATTGCGCTGCTTTATTATAAAGAAAATCTTCATCCCCCATTATATCACCAAGCTTCGAAGTGAAATCGTAATCGTTCTTAGCATCTTGATGTGAATTCATCCAAATTTGTAATAACGAAAAAGCCTGCTCTTCGTCTCCCTTATCTTTTAGCATTTTAAGATTTCTTAAAAAATCTGTCTCTGACATGTTTTTAATATCTGCTACACTAGATGAACTTGGTAATTCAGAATAGTATTCATAAAGTGAAATATGTTTCATAACCTGTTTTTTATAATCTATATATCTTACCTTCTTCTTGATTCTCCTGGGGTTCCGCAGAGGTTTACAGTAGACTGTTTACTGTAAACTTGTGTCCACAAAAAAAGACCCTCGCTTGGGTCTTTTTTTTTAACTTGTATTATTGGCGGGCTCACCTTTGTTTCTTGGCAGTGATTTGTTTGTTATAATAGAAGCCCTCAACTCGGGCTGTCCTCGAGGTAGGATAAAGTAACTGGTGTCACCCACCTCTGCGTTGTAGCTCTCCTTATATGGATTTGTGGATTGGTCAATTCCTACTGTCTGTGTGATTACGGGGACCAGGAGAGCTAAGATTAGGATTGTTATGTAAAGTATCATAATGTTTTATTGTTTGATTACATAGCAAATATAGAAATTTCTATATGATATAAAAAATGATTTCTGGAAATTTCTAAACTTTTTCTGCCCAATTCTTCTGGGGTTCCCCAGGTGGAATTTCATATATTCATTTTTTATATACTGATTTTATTTGGCCGAATAGCCTAGGTTAAATAGATTGTGTAAGAGATAAGAGAGATGTGAAGTGTAAATCTTACTTTCCTTAGAATCTCTGAGGAACCTCCGGTGTTTTCACAAGTCTTCTCTGGTTTGAGAAAAACAAAAAAGCCCAGGTTTCCCTAGGCTTCTTGTTTGGTATTTGAATTTGGAGTTTAGAATTGAATTAGTTCAATAGCTTGATATCCTATGGGTACACCATTATATGTTATTACATAGTTTGGGTCCATACCAGATAATATAACATCTGATATAAGATCATCAATGGATGAAAATTGTTTTGTGTAATAGTCACAATCTAAAGAGTACATAAGCTTATTGTTTAATTGATTAACTCTTAAATATAATCATTTCACACCAGGAATAAAAATGATTTCTGAAAAAAGCCTCTACGTGCGTGCACGTACGCACGCGTCCCCCAGGGGAGCCCAGCATGAAGATTACCGGAGGATCCCCAAGGGAACTTGATTCTGCTAGGGAATTCTAAAACCCCCCAGTAGTTTTAGAAGTAGTGCAATTATACAATTCTGGGGTTCCCCAGATAGTTACCATAGTCCTCATCCAGAAACCTTCCCTCACAAAAAAAGGAGCCGAAGCTCCTTTCCGTTTTTAAAACCCCGGCTATACAGCGGGAGCTTTAAGTTCTTCGTTGGTGGTGAAGAAGGTGCGGCGACCAGTGCGGCGAACCCGGTAAACGATTGTGTTATCGTTGTTGGTAAGTTTTTCAAACTTTAAAACCGTCCCCGGACTTGCGCAGTACGAGTTTGTGATTTCCAGTTTTAAGTTCTTAAAAAGTCGAACTTTGTGAGTGAAACTCATTTCGAACTTGTCCAACTCCAACCAGTTTTCAGTTTCGGCTTTAGCTTTTTTGCGAGCTCTGTACGCCTTGTTCGCTTCTGCCTTTTTTGCTTTTTGTTCCATTGTCATTTCCTTTTTCATAATTGTTATTGTTTAATTGATTAACATTACAAATATAAGTAGAATATTCTAAAGTAAAAAATGATTCTTGGAAAAATGTGGAATTTTCTAAAAAAAATTTAGAGGGGTTTGAATCGCGGTTCCTGGGGAACCTCCTGAGTCATAGGCAGGCCATAGGTTTTCCCCACAAAAAAAGAGGCCTAAGCCTCTTCTCTTCTTTTATTACTAACCCCTTAGTAATCTTCCTCTTCAACTTCTTCTTTCTTAAACTCTTGAGATTGGTCAAGCATCTCTTGAGAATCTAAAAGTTCGTTGATTTCGTTTTGGTTTAAACCCAATTCCATTAGGAATTGTAATTTCTTTTTTGTTTCTGCTTTCATTTCTTTTTGTTTGATTGATTAACAATACAAATATATAGATTTTTCTACAGGAATAAAAATGATTTCTAATTAATTTTTCAAGAAATTAAATGTTGTAAATCCAGATATCCTGCATTGTAAATCCACGCGGGGGTTCCTCAGGAGAATTAGGATGGCCTATGTTTTTTGGAGCACAAAAAAAGCCAGCATCAAGCTGGCTTCTATTTTGGGTTTAGGTTTTAGATTTGTTTTAGTAAATCCGAAAACACTTTAAGTTTATGACTTAGCTCATATTCTTCATCCCAATCAGATAAGTCTTTGATAGCTTCAACCAGTTCTATGACTTGGTCTTTTCTCTCGACTACTATTTCTGGGGTTAAACCTTTTCCTGAGCTCATCTCCTCTCCAAATCCTAAAAGATCGTCTACCATTTCTTGTGGTACCAGTTCAGATGAGATTCCAAAGTTCTTTGCGATGCTCTCTCTTATTTTCTGAACTGCAAAGATTTTCTCATACTTCTTATAGGTTGGGTCTTTATCAAGTTCACCATCCATCTGAATGATTTGATTTATCAAATCTGCATTTAAAATTTCTTTTTCCATTGTGTGTATTTAATTGATTAACTAAGCTAAAGTATAGATTTTTCTACAGAAATAAAAATGATTTCTAAAAAAAGTTACACCAGAACTACATCAGACTTGCTGGGGAACCCCAGGAGAATTAGGATGGCCTAGGTTTTTTGGTCCACAAAAAAAGCCAGCATAAGCTGGCTTTAGTATTGATTTTGATTTTGATTAGATTTCCACTCCCTCTCCGTAGAAGTCAGTGGCTTGGATAGTGAATATCTTACCCATTAGGGTGAACTCAAGATCCCATGCGTGGGATTCATCAATCCCTGAGATTTCCACTTCCTCATTTTCGTGTTGAGCTAGGAATTCTAAAGCTTCCAGACCGTCCTCGGATTCATCTTGAGCGTGATTTCCGTCGATTGACATTGTGTTGGTTGTTTGCCAATCCTCTTTCCAATCCTCTCCGGCATACCAGTTGAATAATTCTCCAATTGTTGTTTTTGCTTTTCTTGTCATATAAATGATGATTAATTGATTATACAAATATAATCATTCCCTTAGGATAATAAAAATGATTTCAGGATTTTTCTAAATTTTTTCAGACCAGCTGGATCAGGATTGCTGGGGTTCCCCAGGAGAATCAGGCTGGCCTGGTCAAAACCTCGGCTCGCAAAAAAGGGATCCGAGCCGAAGCCGAATCCCTTTTAGGGGTGTTAATCAAACTAAACCTATCACAGAATAGTTTCTTTTACTTCTTTATGAAGTGGTCTTTTTGTGAATGAAAGAAGCTTCTTATTCTTTGCCCTGTGTATTCTCCTTCTGGTTGAAGGCTTTCAAACATAACATGAACGTCTCCTTTCATTTCAAGTATTTTATTTAGTACCTCTGACATCTCTGAGAGGGTTTTAAGAGTGACATAGCAATCAGGAAACCTTTCATCCTTGTCTACCTCTATGTTTTGTATTAGTTCTGGTGCATGACCCATGAATTGTATCACATCAATAAGGCATTCTGCTCTAAATTTGTAAGTGTTCATGAGGTAAATGTATTTAAAATGCTTTGTTTAAAAAAATGATTCCAGTTTTTTTCTGATTTCACTCTCTCGTACGCACGTAGGCACGCGGCCTCCTGCCGGGGACCCCACTAATAATCTTCATCTTCATCATCGGGGAAGCCACTTAGTGAAGCATCCCAATCACCGTACCTATCTCTGAAGGCAATCCATCCGTGGATGTTAGGTCCAACCTCACCTATCCAGTCTTGTATTCCCATCCGATCCTCCGGGTGAGCTTTAGAGTTCCATTCATCTAGGTCCTTTCTTACTAAAGCCCACCATTGTTTTTTCGTAGCGGGTGTTTTATCCTCTGGTTTCATCCAATGTGATTTTTAAGATTCGAGTTGCTATCCAGGTTAGTGTTCCTGAGATGATTCCCATTAGTACGTGTCCACCTATTACGGAGATGAAGAAGATTCCCGCTGACAATAAAAGTAAGAGGGATACGATTGTAAGATTGATTCTTTCTGCTAGCTTTTCCATTTGTTTTTGTTTAATTGATTAACTTAGCTAATATATGTATTTTTCTACAGGAATAAAAATGATTTCTGAATTTTAAATTGATCATTCATCATCATCCTCATCCTCATCATCATCATCATCACCTCCATAGTATTCAATATTATCTCCTATAATGTCTCTTAGATAATCAAATAATTCATCATCAAGATCTGCACATTCTACGACCTCCGCTTGTACACGGACGCTAGGATTCCA
>JBEIFG010000111.1:0-6234 GCA_040382555.1 Chlamydiales bacterium
GGCATATTCAAAGATGGGAACATTTGACTGGGCTGCAGCAAGCAAAATCATACCACGAGCCATTCCTAGTTTGATAGCGCTTTGGACATTTTTATACACAAATTGCGTTTCAACTGAAATAGCATCAGGTCGATGAGTTTGGATCAAATGTTGGATAGCTTCGTGAATTACTTGATACCTTTTTTCCAGCGACATTTTCGCTGGGGGTTTTATGCAGCCAAAGTCCAAGGGAATTAGAGAGGATTTAGCTTTTATTACTCCAAAGCCTGTAATTTGCGTTCCAGGATCAACTCCTAGAATAATAATCTCTTTTTTTTCATGATTTATTCCCACTGAAGCTCCTTAGCACCGAGAAACCCTATGCTCATCTTAAACCATGCTTCTATTTCTTGTTAGCCCAAATTAGAAGGGCTAATTTGACTTTAAAATTTTTTTAATGGCTTTGGGAAGGAAAAGATATAAAGGTGAGTTCAAAGTGGGAAAGTCGAATTTTTTAGTTTTAGCGTTAAATTTTAAGTTTTTAATGCTAAATTATGTGTTTTTTGAGACGATAAATTTGATGTTCTTAAATCAAAGTTTGATGTACAAAATCGACCAGGAATAGTACGCTTAGTTTCCTTTATATTTTTTTATTTTCGAGAATTGAGCTTATTTTTGATTGTCTACTGCAGAGAGAGGTACATGGAAGATATCCTGATTCCAAGCAACATTATTATCCGGATGCCTAACTGGGTCGGAGATATGATTATGGCTACCCCTATCTTGACAGATCTTAGAAAGGCGTTTCCTGAGGCTAAAATAACCGCAATGTGTAGGACTCCTCTTTGCGAGCTGTTAGAAGAAGATCCTGATATTAACGAGGTGTTTAGCTTCAAAAGAGTAAGCACTTTTGGTCGTCACTCGGATAGAAAAGGGATCATAGAAAAATTAGAAAAAGGTAATTATGACCTCGGAATTCTTTTAACCAATTCGCTTTCTTCAGCTTGGTGGTTTTGGCAGGGCAAAGTAAAAAATCGTTTGGGATTTGATGCAAACGGTAGAAAGTTTCTTCTAACCCACCCAATACCATTCCCAGAAAATGTAACTAAACAGCATTTGGTCAGCACTTATAAATCTTTGCTTGCTCCTTTGGGCTTAGCTCAATCTAAAACTGCACCAAGAATTTATTT
Organism: Chlamydiales bacterium; assembly: GCA_040382555.1. Lineage (GTDB taxonomy): Bacteria > Chlamydiota > Chlamydiia > Chlamydiales > Rhabdochlamydiaceae > VGMB01. Next base: position 1,170 of record JBEIFG010000111.1, read on the forward strand.
AACAGAAAAAGAAAAACAATTAGCTAGGACACTTTTGCGCCAACACGGGGTGTTAGATCACCATAAAATTGTAGGTATTAATCCAGGGGCTACCTATGGTTCGGCTAAATGTTGGCTACCTGAGAGATTCCGAGATATTACTCAAAGACTTTTGCAAGATAAAGACACATTTATAATTTATTTTGGAGATCAAGCTACTGCTTCATTAGTTAAGGAGATATGCCAAGGTTTGTCCCCGCGGGTCATTAATTTAGCTGGACTGACTTCTTTAAGGGAGCTAGCTTCGCTTTTGACTTTTTGTAACGTTCTGCTAACCAATGATAGTGGCCCTATGCACATAGCCTCATCTTTAGGAATTCCTATTGTGGCGATTTTTGGCTCTACGAGTCAAACTGTAACAGGTCCATTTACTCCAGCCAAAGTAATTCAAAAGTCTGTAGAATGCTCTCCTTGCTACCAAAGAACGTGCCCTATAGATTTTAGATGCATGAAAAAAATCGAGGCAAATGAGGTTTACGAAGAGATTATGAATGCTCTCCATCAAAATAAAGACGAATTGTCTGTAATTCAAAATAATTGAATGCTTAAGCGTTTTTTTCGATTTATTTCTCCGAATCCCCTAGATAAGCTTTTACGTAGAGCTTTGGCAAAAAAACAACATACCTTTTTGATAGTTTGGAATAGAGGCCTAGGGGATATTCCGTTGGGTTTATTTGCTATAGTGCATAGAATTTTAAGCTTTATTCCTGATGCAGACATTACTTTTATTACACGAAAAGACCTAGCTGAGGGTTTTAAACTACTTCCTCTAGTACGTTGTATAATTGCTAAAGATTGGCAAAGGAAAAAACCCACTCATCTTAAAAACACTCTTACCGATATGGGCCGGTCGATGCAAGATTGGGATATAGTTATAGAATCTCCAGATCCAACGTACTGGGTAAATTGGCAGTTGGGGTCATTAGTGCCTAGACTAAAGTGGAATTTAGAATGGGATAGTTTAGTGGATAAATTTCATTTATCTAATACAAAAAAGTTAATTGGAGTGCATGTTCAAACGGAAACTTTGTATGGATATGAAAAAAACTGGCCAGAAGATCGCTTTAAAGAGCTGTTTAGTGTCTTGGTTAACCAGTTCAACGTAGATATTATTTTATTTGGTTCTCATTCGGATTTTAAATACTCTTTACCTGCGATCATAGATTTAAGAGGCAGGACTTCTTTATTGGAAATGCTAAGTATTATTAAAAATAAATGTAGTTATCTTTTGCTTCCAGATTCCGGAGTGCTTTCTTTAACTTACTTTCTAGATATACCTTTTCCTGTAAGAATAGTTTCTCTATGGGCTGATCCTAATCAGGGGGTATTAAAACAAAATGTTTTATCTCCCAATCCTCTGCTACAACATATTTCAATCACAGCTCCCGGTGGAGATTTAAAAAATGTTTCTGTGGAAGAGGTTATAAAAGCACTATCTCTTTTAGATGACCCAAGGGCAAAATATGAATCAACTTCATGACTTCCTTCAAGAATTAGGTCTAAATGAAATGTCTGAGGTTTTAAGTGATTTAAATAAAGATAGATTCAATATTTTATTGCAAAGGTTGTCTTTTTATGGAAAAGAGATTTTTCTTTTACAAAATAATTTGCTCAACCAACCTAAAAAGGAATTGGGATGTTTAGAGATCCCTCCCTCCGCATGCAAAGAGTCTTCATCCATCCATCAATCGGGATGGGATGCAATTTTTAAAGGAAAGATGGCTTGTATTTTACTGGCTGGCGGGCAGGGATCAAGGTTTGGATTGGGAGCTCTTAAGGGAGCTACACCCATTACTCCCATATCAAAAAAAAGCCTATTTCAGATTTTTTTTGAAAAAATGAAGGTATTATCCTATCAATCTTGCAGAGATTTACAGATCGTTGTAGTAGTTTCAGAAAAAAATGTGGAAGCCACGAAAAATTTTATTAAAGAACATAATTTTTTTGGTCTGCAAGAAGCGCAGATTCATTTCTTACTGCAGGGGAGTATGCCATTTCTTTCAGAGACTGGAAAATGGCTACTCGAATCCCCAGGTATTCTTGCAGAAGGACCTTGCGGAAATGGCAAAGTCCTCTTATGGCTTGCTCAATCAGGTCTTTTGTCTAAATTAGAAGCACAAGGGGTAGAATATTTAAACCTCATTCCAGTGGATAACCCCCTAGCACATCCTCTAGATCCCTCTTTGGCAGGTTTACATGAAACGACTGGGTGTGAGATTGCTCTAAAAGTGATGCAAAGAGAGGACTCTGCCGAACCGGTAGGATTAGTAGCTTCCTTAGAAGGTCAGATTCGTATTGTAGAGTATTCAGACTTAGACGAGTCGGTAAAGAGTAAAAGGGACTTATCGGAAGGATTGTTATTTCCTTACGCCAACACTGGTATGATGTCATTCACAGTTTCTTTTATAAAAACCCATTTAAGTGATTTTACGGGTCTTCCATGGCATTTAGCCTACAAGTCTGCTTGCATTTTTGATCCCGTGCATAAAACTCAATCGGAAAAAAAAGTTTGGAAATTTGAGAACTTTATTTTTGATGTCTTTTGTTTTTCAAAGTCCATCCAAATGATTCATTGTGTAAGGGCGGACTCTTTTTCTCCCCTCAAAAATGTTTCGGGAGCAAATAGTATAGATTCAGTTTCTTCTGATTTACTAAAGTACTACAAAAAAATCTATGCTAACTTGTCGGGTTTGCCTGTCCCAGAAAAAAAATTTGAGCTCGCCCCAGAATTCTTCTATCCGTCAGAGAGTCTAAAAAAACAGTGGAGAGGGAGATCTTTGCCATCTTGCGATTATATCGAAGCTATCCCCTTGTAAAAGACCCTACTACTGTGTTAAGGTGAAGACAGAAAATAAAAGGGATGGGAGAATGCGTGTAGGTTTTTTAGGTGCAGGTACTTGGGGTTTTTGTCTAGCTTCCTTGCTAGGTTCTAAAGGGTATGACGTGACTTTATGGACGTCTAATCCAGAGTTTGCCAAAAAACTAAGCCTTGAGAGACAACATCCAAAATTACCTCATTTTAAGGCAAGTGACCGCGTGCAGTATACCTCTGATCTTAAAAAAACGCTGCAAGATGCTGAAATGATCGTGGAATCAGTCACATCTCGAGGTATTAGACCTGTGTTTCAGCAGATTTTGTCCCTAGGCTTACCTAAATCTCCCATCATCGTTACTTCAAAAGGTATTGAGCAAAATAGTGGGTTACTACTACCGGAAGTTATCGTGGATGTGCTAGGAGAGAGCTATAGAAACAAGATTGGATGTTTAAGTGGACCAAGCCATGCTGAAGAAGTTATACAGCAATTGCCTACATCTGTAGTGTGCTCTTCTTATGATCCTAAAATTATGAAGTTAATCTGTGATGCATTTAATACCCCAAGCTTTCGTGTTTATCCCAATTCTGATCTTAATGGGGTAGCCTTTGGAGGTGCCATGAAAAATATCATCGCTATAGCTTGTGGTATTTCTGATGGATTGGGTTTTGGGGATAACACTAAAGCAGCTTTAATGACTAGAGGATTACACGAAATTAGAAAGCTATCAGTCACAAAGGGCTGTAAGCAAGAGACGTTAAATGGTCTGTCAGGTCTTGGTGACCTTTGTGTTACTTGTCTATCTAAATTAAGTCGAAATTATGCATTTGGTCATTTAATTGCACAGGGATTAGACCCGCAAGCTGCAAGAGATAAAATTGGAATGGTGGTAGAAGGGGCTTACTCTTGCGTTTCAGCACTTCAATTAGGAGAAAAAGCACATATTCCTCTACCAATTACTGAGGCTGTCTATCAAATTATTTATAATCAGTTGAATCCTCACGAGGCAGTTAAATCTTTGTTACAAAGGGCGATAAAAGAAGAGCACTTATGAAGCATCTTTTAAAGGTAGTAACATCTGAGGAGATGGCAAGAATTGAGAGATTAGCTTATTCAAGCGGGATCTCTGAAGACTACTTTATGGAGCAAGCTGGCAAAAATGTAGCTTCGTTCATCAAAGAGTTTGTTTCAAAAACAAACAGGTATGATCGCTTAGTCATTTTTGCGGGCAAAGGTAATAATGGCGGCGACGCTTTTGTGGCAGGATATTATCTTCAACAGGCTGGCTTTCATGTCGAAATAGTTCATCCCTTTGAGAATTCGGTGTGTACTCCACTATGCGTAAAGCAAAAAAATAGGTGTATGAATGCGAATATCCCTATTTTGTCTTATGAGATTATAAAAAATTCCAGTCTGGGGATGAATGATCTTGTCGTAGACGGTTTGGTGGGTACTGGATTCAAGGGGGTGCCTCAGGGAGCTTTAGCTGAGGGCATAAACATTATGAATCACAGTGGGGCTTTCGTTATATCTTTAGATATCCCTTCTGGTCTTTGTGGTTCCTCAGGTCGGGTACATGGATCTGCAGTAATTGCTAATCTCACCTTATTTTTAGAGATACCTAAAATTGGCTTTTTTTTGGATAACGGATGGGATTATTGCGGTAAGCTTGAGCAAATTTTATTTGGTCTATCACAGCAACATATAGATCAAGCTCGTGAAGAAGCTTGGCTGTGTCTTAAAGAAACCGCTTTAGCGCTTTTACCTGCTATGAAGCGTAATCGTCATAAATATCAAGCTGGGTACGTGCTTGCATTAGCTGGATCGAAGTCCATGCCGGGTGCTGCTGCGCTATCTACAAGATCAGCGATGCATGCGGGGGCTGGTATTGTAAGATTATTTATTTCTGCTGAATTAGAGGATATGTTTATTTCAGTGCCTGTAGAAGTTATCAAAGAAAAGACAGATATAAACCGTATTTCTGAAGAAATGTTAAGAGCTTCTGCATTTTTTATTGGACCTGGCCTTGGAAGAGATGCTAAGGCGCTCCAATTATGCGAACAAGTTCTATCTAGAATGAAGGTCCCTTGTGTAATAGATGCAGATGCTCTTTTTTTCTTATCCTGTAGGCCAGATTTTGATATTCCTTTGCACTCTGTACTTACACCCCATTATGGCGAAATGAGAAGCTTACTAGGTAAGCATTCTGATGA
>JBEIFG010000112.1:0-6107 GCA_040382555.1 Chlamydiales bacterium
AAATGCATGTTTATACTTCTCTTCTCAACGCAGTGAATGCTACCTCTTATCAGCTCATGGACCAGCAGGTACGCAGCGTAAGAGATCTAACTAATGATGAAGTATGGTGGACAAGAGCTCAAGCATGCCTTACCGGGATTTCTTCCTCCCTATCTGGCATCAGCAGCTTTGCTGAAAGTGCTACCCCCGATAACGCCGACATCTTCGGAATGAATAAAGAAACCATTCAAATGGTTCTAAAAACATTTGCCAAAGGATGTAAAGTCGTTGACGACGTGGGCACTTCCATAGCCAGGGGTGAGAGTATTTTAGTCAGTTCTAATAAGTCACTCATCGAGCGCTGCTATATTGCAAAGATCCAGCAAGATCAAAATACGATCGGATCTTCCTTAACCCAAGCGATACAAACGGCTCAAACCATTTTGAATCTTAAAGGAAAAACTCACCAGTAGTTATTTAGTAAAAGCAGGTTATAACCTGCTTTTACCTTCTTAATCTCTTCGAAAAAATGGATAGCCCATTTACATTTTTTTTATAGATATTCTAATCCATAAGCCCTTGTTTTTTTGTAAGATTGACCTTTAAAACATTATTTATCTACAATCCAGCATAAATACATTCATTACAAAAAATGATTTCCGATGGAAATACCACAGACGCAAAAAAAAACTATTTTTGATTTCCTAGCTGAGAAGATGCATTTTATGGTGGCTACTGGAGAATACGGCTCAATGATCCTTGAGACTGTCAAAGCCTTTATTCTTCGCCCTCCCGCCTTAACCCTTATTTTTATTCAACTCTATGAAATAGGGGTAGCCTCCTTACCCGTGGTAGCGATCACTGGTTTTTCTACAGGTCTTGTTCTTGCTGCTCAATCTTTTTATCAACTCTCCGATAAGGGTCTGGCTAGTGTAACTGGCTTGATGGTAGCTAAGGCCATGATGACAGAGCTTGGGCCTGTGCTCACCGCTTTCATGCTTACCGGAAGGGTGGGGGCGGCAATGTGTGCAGAGCTCGGGACTATGAGGGTAACAGAACAAATTGACGCGCTAAAAACAATGGCCATCAATCCCCATCGCTACCTACTTGCCCCCCGTTTTTTAGCAGGCACATTAATGATGCCACTGCTGACTATATTTAGTATTGTAATGGGTATCTTTGGAGGGTATCTTATTTCCGTCTATTTCTTTGAGATGTCCCCCAACGCCTATTTTGATCCTATGCCCACTCATATAACTACGTTTGATTTATTCACCGGTATTGTTAAAGGCTTAGTGTTTGGTATTTTAATCATGACTATCTGTTGTTATAAAGGAATGGTCACCTCAGGTGGAGCTGCAGGGGTGGGAAGATCGACGACCAATAGCGTGGTAGTAGCCTACTGCTGCATCTTACTAGCTAACTTTTTACTTACTATGGTATTGAACATTTTACACGAAAAGCTTATGGGGTTCTTTTAAATGATTCAGATTCGCAATTTGTGGAAGCGTTTCGATAAACTGCAAGTATTAGCTGGCATGGATTTAGATGTAAATACGGGAGAAACTCTTGTAATCCTTGGTCCTTCAGGGATAGGAAAAAGTGTCCTTTTAAAACACATCATAGGGATTTGCAAGCCAGATGATGGGACTATCGATGTCGATAATGTACGTATCTCTGCCACCCACGGCAGTGACCTGTACCAGGTAGTAAAAAATATGGGTATGTTATTTCAAGGAGCTGCCCTTTTTGACTCAATGAATGTGGAAGAAAATACAGGCTTTTATCTTAAGCAGCACGGAGACCCTGCTACGGGGAAACAGTATAGCAAACAGGAGATCAGCGACCGTGTAGCACATGCATTAGAAATGGTGGGACTTGCAGGAACACAAAAAAAAATGCCTTCAGATCTGTCTGGTGGTATGAGAAAAAGGGCAGCTCTAGCCCGCTTAATCGTCTACCGCCCTTCGATTTTACTCTATGACGAGCCAACTACAGGTCTTGACCCCATCATTGCCATGCAAATTAATGAGTTGATTGTTAAAACACAGCAAGAGCTTAAAGCTACCAGCATTGTCGTTACTCACGATATGTTCTCAGCACTCTACGTTGGAGATCGTCTTTCCTTGATCCGAGATGGAAGAATTGCCCATATCGACACACCCGACGCTTTTCTTAAAATCGACGATCCGTTAATTAAATTCTTACATAACTCTATATCTATAGATCCCCGCACTTTGAAGGAGAAGCAAAATGGGTGAACAAACTAAAAATATGCTGGTTGGTTTTTTCATCTTAGCAGCCTGCGCGCTTACCGTATCCCTCATCCTATTTTTGAAACCCTCTGTAGGTGATGGAAAAAAAACTTATGTAGTTCGTTTTTCAAATATCAACAAAATAGGTGTAGGGACTCAGGTGATGTTTGCAGGAAAACCGGTCGGTGAGGTTGTGGCAGTGGATGAAATCTACGATGCACGCAAACAACCTAATGACACCATTGGAAGGTTATATTTTTATCAACTGGTGATCAAGGTAGACTCTAGTATAAATATCTATAGTACAGATGACGTATCCATACAAACCTCTGGCCTTCTTGGAGAAAAATCGATTGCCATCACCCCTAAAGTACCTCCTAAAGGGGTCACCCCCCGGCTGATCACCAATCAACCCATCTATGCGGAATCTCTTGACCCCATCGAAAACGCGTTCAACCAGCTCTCCAGACTATCCGATGAAATGAAGGTAAGCTTTAAATTTTTAAATGAATGGCTAGATAAAAATTCAGAGCATCTCACACAAGCTGTAACCTCCTTTAGAGACGCTATGCATGAAATCAGCATAGCGATTGGTGATTTCAATCGGGAAGAAATCTTAAAAGATGTCAAAGGAGGAATCGAGTCTTTTACCTCTGTAATGAATCAAGTACATGGAGTTATCGATGAAATGCAAAAGGAAAACACCTTCAGCAACATTGCTGAAACGGTAAAAAACATAAAAATAGCTAGCCAAAACGTGAATATCATTACAGATGATATCGCCTCAGGCAGAGGAACTGTCGGCAAGCTCATTAAAAATGATGATATGTATCTTAGAGTCACTGCCATTTTAAGCAAAATGGACACCTTAATGAATGACGTCAATCATTATGGGGTGCTGTTTCATTTAAATAAATCTTGGCAAAGAGAGCGCCTACAAAGGGTAACACTGATTCATTCCCTTGACTCTCCAGTTACTTTTAAAAATTACTTTGAAAAAGAAATTGATGATGTCAACATGGCCATGTCTAGACTTTCTATGGTGATACAAAAAGCAGAATCTAACCCTAAAAAAGAAAGTATTTTAAAAGATGGCGCTTTCAGGGAAGACTTTGCACAGCTTTTGCGGGATGTAGATCAACTCTCAAGCAACTTAAAGCTTTATAACGAGCAGCTCAACTATCCCCAAGCGGTAGGAAACTAACCTATATGGAAGCTCAACCACATACTCAAATGGCAAAAGGGTCTCTATTAATTGCCAGTCCTGACCTAGAAGGGGTATATTTTCGTGGAGTCATCCTTATCTGTGAACATTCTCACGCAGGATCCTTTGGTCTATTTATTAATAAAAATTTAGATGTCGCCATTCCTGAGGAGCTACTAGATCTCAAAAATGCAGCCAACCCCAATGTATCTCTGCGCTCAGGTGGGCCCATCCAACCCAATCAAATGATGCTACTGCATTCCTGTGATAAGCTGGCAGAGCAAACCTTAAAAGTATGTGATGGGGTCTATCTTGGGGGAGATATCCAATTCCTTCAGGAGGCCTTAGTCGATCCCATGGGACCCCACTTAAGACTTTGTTTTGGATACGCTGGATGGGGACCTGGCATGCTAGAAAGAGAATATTTTGCTGGCGCCTGGTTTTTACATCCGGGCTCAGCGAAATACATATTTGAGACACCTGTGGAAAAGATATGGCAAACGGTTCTGCAAGATATGGGTGGTAAATATGCCACCCTATCTATGATTCCTGAAGACCTAAGCCTCAACTGAGCCTATTCTTAAATGAAAAAATATCTCGCGAGTGTCTGCCTGGCTATCTTGATAAGCTGCTTCAAAGCAGGTAAGGGCTCCAAGCATCCTATCTGTGCCTCTTGGATCGGGTGTTCTTTCTCTTTGTTCAATGGCGCTGGCATAAAGAAGATACAAAAACTGACCTACCTGTTGTTCCCCAAAATGATCATGCATCAACTCAAGGGCAGCAAAACATCCCGCTTGCATACAGGCAGCGCCATCTACGCTATCTTTGTCAAAATAGGAAATGAAGTCAGCCTTAGATATTCGCAGTGCCTCAAGGGATATCAACCAGTAAGTTAACTCAATAAAATTCTGCCTATCTTCTTTAGATAAAGTATTTTTACTTTGAAAAAACACCTTATGCACCCTTGGAAGTATTTGATGCACATAAGATCGAATCGGCTGGGCTAAATCCTCAGAAAGGTAAAAACCACACTCTTCCATTTCATGAAATTGCTCTTTAAATTGTGAAATAAATACCTCAGCCTCATGAATACTGGCAAAGGTTCCCTCTTGCCAATAAAAATCTGTATGGGTAGCAAGACCTAAAAGGGACACCCTATCTCGCTCATCTTGATTGCGTGCAAGCTCTTCTATAGCGATACAACGGGCAAACTCTTGCCACGAAGTTCTATTTTGTAAATTCACTAAGAGGATCTTTTGCTTAGTATCCCTCAAAGATAAAAAGCGCAGCATCCCTACAAACTCAGGGGCTAAGTGCGCTTTTTGGATAAACTCTTGCATAATAGGACATGGCATTCTTAGACAAAAGGCACTTCTGCCATCCAGATGTAAAGAGTATATGATCTCAGGAACATATCCTTGAGATAAGGGATCAAACCCTTTGGAATGCTGCCTATCAGTAAACACCTCTGCCATTTTATGAATAGCACCCGCTGGATATTTTTTCATCCTATGGCGCAAGGCTAAATCCTCCTGCTTAAGAGCTGCTATGATAGAAGAAGAGTTTTGATTTAATCCTATCTCTTGAGATCCTTCAGATAAGATCCTGCGAAGAATAGCGATGATTTCTTTATGCTCTACGGTATGCGTAAAATAGATAAAACATAGTTTGTGGATCAGCAGGTATAAATTCGCTTGGAGGGGTCTGCTACTATTTGGAGATTGAAGTAGTCGCTGGTACTCCTCCGACTGGAGAGCTTTACGAATAAAGAGCTGAAAATCTTTGAAATATCCCAACGATGTTTTTTCAGATACGGAGGTTTGCTTTAAATTTCTAGCATTAGCGCTGAGCATCAGGGCCATGATCGCATGACTTAAATGGGCTATACATTCACTTTCTGTATGGCGAAGGGCTTCTTTAAAAAATTCATCCACCAGATCATGCGTATGTTTCAACATCTGTGAAGCTACCATATAAGCTTCTTTATCTCTAAATATTTCTATTTTTTCAAAGATATCCTTCGACGCTTTTAATCTCTGTAGCTCATCAAAATCATAAATCAATCGAGCATGCCGCAAAATATCATACTCATAAAATGGCCTTCCCTGTTCGTTGAGCACATAAAAAAGCTCATATTGCGTATCTTTTCGAATCTCTTCTAGGGATCGCAACCCCCCGCTTTTTAAATCAGAAAGATCCAAATCTTTCACTCCCCACTCAATCTCCCAAATCCCTTCCATCTCCGCAGGTGGAGGAAGTCTTGGGAGTATTGCTGAGACGTAATATTCCTGTAAATTTCTCAGCTCCTGTAAATCTGAAATACTCTGTAGAGCTGGGGATTCTTTAAAAAGAATCGAGTTTTTTTCAATTTGAACAGCAGCTTCCATCACAAAACTCATCATCGCATAAATGCCACGAATAAAGGTCATATTCTTGTATTGAGCAGGATCTCTCTCTAGTTGCGATGTAAGAAAATATAAAACTCCCTTAAAGACCTTACGAACTTTATCTTGATTTTCTTGTACCTTAGTTGGGTCTAACCAACTAGAGCCTCTTCCGTCCCCTGCTTTTTGAAGACGCAGAGCAATGTTCAACTCCGAAAGGGAAGAGAGTATCTCTATCACTTCTGCCATTGAAAAATCTTCTACCACTTTGACTAGCTTCATAAT
>JBEIFG010000113.1:0-6020 GCA_040382555.1 Chlamydiales bacterium
GGCCTTCTAAAAAAGGCGGCAACAGAGGGGAAAATTGATTGGAATCGCCTTATTGGGGACGGTTCTTTTTCCCCCCTTCGCCTGGAGGTGGAAGTGAAGTAGCTCACGGTTATAAAGGCAAAGGATCCCTCCTTCATTCTAAATTTTAGAGAATAAAACCTTAAAGAAAGGCAGTCAAAATTCCAAATCTACTAAACATTCTTTAATCCTGCCATTCAAAGCCAGAATCTATAACGGCTAAAGGCTAAAATCAAGAAAATTGCATAGATAAACGATGAGAAATCGATTATAAAAAGTAAAAAGTTGGGTTATAAATTTCGGATCAAATCACTGTGGGCGGTTTTAGCAGTGAAAGAGGAACAAGGCGTAAAAAATAATAACGTTTTGCAGTCAGGGTCGTCCGAGTCTGCAAGAAGTTGCCATTCTTTATTGGTTCCATGTTCTGCGCTAATCGCATGTGTTAGCTCACATAACAATTCATTTTGTACATAGTTTGTGCAGGCGTAGGAGAGATTTTCAATAATGAGATTTTGTTTTTTCTTTGAAGGTGCATTTTCGGGATTGTTAGGAGTCCCAAAACCAAAAAAGTCTCGTTCAATGGAAAGATCAATATCTTCAGAAAAGCGATCAATCAATTTATATACTTTTGAAAGAGACGTTCCTCCTTTAAAGGTAAGGTAGTGTCTCACTTTTTCCAATGAAAACAACCTTCCTAAAATCCATACAACCCAAAAGTCTTTTTCACAAAAATAGACTATTTTTTGTGAAAAATGCTTGTTCTCAGTCAGCCAATCTCCTGTTAGCTAAATGGATAGAAAGCCGCAGGGTTTTAATGCAATTTAATCCAGGCTAGTGCGTAAAATTTGCGTAATTGGGCTTTACGCAGCTGATTTTCCTGACGAAAATTTATGAGTGTATGTCGCTAAAAACAAAAGGCTCCAGTCGTGAAAATGAAGCCTTTTGTGTGATTGGAGGTGGAGAGAATCGAACACGGTCGAATGGACCATGTTTTTAAGATTGAAAAATTCCTTCATTTTACGAGAGAAAACTCATCACAAATTCGAATTGAAAAAGGCAGTGCGTAATTGAAATTTACGCAAATTTTACGTACTAGACGAGACAAAACTGGCGTAAAAGTATTTTGATTTTTCTGTAGTTAGTGCTATTCTGTTGTGATTCCTGTGACAGGTGTGATTCATAGAGAATTAGTGTCACAAACTGCGCCTGGCATTCAAGAGAGAACTTACAAATGGCGAAAAGCAAAAAAACAGTTTCCAAAAGGCAAGACGTTGCTCCCACCGATTATGCCAAGTTTGTGACTGAGCTTAAGAAAAAGATACGGTCTGCTCAATTCAAAGCCGCGTTAGCGGTGAATCGGGAGCTTATTCGCTTGTACTGGGAGATAGGCAAAGAAATTGTCGAAAGAAAAGAAAAAGATGGTTGGGGGTCGGGTATCATAGACAGGATTGCAAGAGATATCCAGAATGAGTTTCCTGGAATCGAAGGCTTCTCGAGGACAAACATGGGTAGGATGAGGGCATTTTACCTCGCATATTCAATTTACCCACAAGCTGTGGGTAAATTAGAAGAGCTGCCTGTTTTCAATATCCCTTGGGGACATAACATAGCTATATTTGAAGGGGTTAAGTCTTTGGAAGAGCGCCTTTGGTATGCCAATATGGTCATCCAAGAAGGCTGGTCCCGCAATGCGTTGATGGATTCTATTAAAATAAAAACTTATCAACGACATGGGAAAGCGATTACCAATTTTCATGATAGGTTGCCTAGCCCCCATTCTAAATTAGCTCATGACACTCTAAAGGACCCCTACAACTTTGATTTTCTCGAGCTGGCTAGAGAGCATATTGAAAAGGACCTAGAAGATGGGTTACTCGCGCATGTAGAGAAGTTCTTGTGTGCGCTAGGACAGGGATTTTCGTTTGTCGGAAGACAAGTGAACTTGTTAGTGGGCAAAAAAGACTTCTATATCGATCTTTTGTTTTATCATTTGAATCTTAGGTGCTTTGTTGTGATTGAACTCAAGGCAGTGGATTTCAAGCCCGAGTTCGCAGGGAAAATGAACTTCTATCTATCAGCTGTCGATGATCTCATGAGGAAACCCGCAGACAATCCAACGATTGGTATTCTGATTTGCAAGAGGAAGGATAATTTCATTGCAGAGTATGCGCTTCGAGATATTCACAAGCCGATGGGTGTAGCTGAGTACGAAACGAAAATCGTTTCCTCGTTACCTAAAAAACTCAAAGGACAGTTGCCAACCATTGATGAGATTGAGGCTGAGTTAAGTGCAATTCCAGCTCAGAAGACAAAAAGAATAAAGCGGAAGAAAGGTAGTTGATTATGATGCGTAATTTGATAGGTAAAATCGCACTCTTGTTAATATTTGTTTTTTTAGTTGAGAAGTGATTTCTAAAAAGTTGTTTTTAGATCGGATCAGATTTTCTTGTTTATTATCGGAATCATAAAATTCGCATATTGTCTTCGATAATTTTAATGTTGCTTCTACAGCAGAAAACGCAAAGCCTCTCTCTTTTTCTATATTATCTTTACGGAAACCTATAGACGAAATGACTGCTGTCATAAGTATCGCCGCCCCAACGATAGGCACAACAATTGCCCGTGGCTTTTTCTTAACTTTCTGAATGGTTCTAGCGATGCTCTCTGCAATAAGCTTTAACATTAAAATTCTCCTTGAAAAATCTTGGATGAGTATACACTTTAAACGTCAAACCATTAAGCTGTGATAATAGTGTGACTTTTTTGAATTGGAATGGCACACTAAAACGTTAAGTCTGACTAAAGGACTTCAAAGGCAATGAAAGAGATCGAGACTCAAAAAAAAGCTAAGACTACCGTCTACATGACCGAAAAAGAAGAGACAATGCTCAATGAACTGTTTATTAAAAGGTTGAGAGAAAAAAGAAAGACCGATAAGTCCGCTCTTTTATGTGAGGGGATTCGAATGTTGTTTAAGAAAGAATTTGTCGATCAAGGATCAGGAAAAGAATAGTTTATTTTTACCATCTGCGATTTACGCAAATTTTACGCACTAGACTGGGCAAAACTGGCTTAAAGGAAAAGAAAAAGGACTTATCGGTTTTCCTTTAAGCCCTTGATTTAGTGTGGTTTTTGGAGGTGGAGAGAATCGAACTCTCGTCCTTAGCAAACTCTATAATAATGACTACATGCTTATCGTCTTCAAGGTGAATGAACTCTGATGGAAGACGCCGCATATTGAGTTCATTTGTCTCTTTGAATCTCGAACTACAGCTTAAAGAGTCTTAAAAAGAGGTAGTTCACATCAGGATGTATGACGATAACATCCAAGGCTCCCGATCAGACCTTGGGTTATCGGCAGCTTAAGACGGTTAAGTCTTAAGCAGCTAGAAGATATTCGTCTTCTGCAATTATTGTTTTATCGGATGATTTAGGAGGCCAACCGACGTCCTCCGCATGCCACTGTTACTTCATTCCCAAGTCGATACCATTACACCCCCAAGATTATTATACCATTTATTTAACTTATTGGAAATAGTGAGTCTATCACAGCAGACATTCGGAGTAAAGTTCTAAAATAAAAGCACTTAAGGGGTGATTTTTTATAAGGTTTATCTTATATAACTCAATGTGAATAAACAGGTTAGAAAGATGAGTAAGCCGTATATTTGCCAAATATGGTTATTATATATTGAGACTATACTTATGGTTTTTGTAAAATTTGCCATTAAAGTTTATTGAAATGAGATGCCTGCTATGTTTGATATAAGACAAAATGAAACCTTTCCTCTCAGAGAAGAACGTATTCTTGAATTTTGGAAATCGAATGCAATTTTTAATAAAAGCGTAGCTATTCGCAGCGAAGCTCCTTTGTTTTCTTTTTATGATGGTCCTCCATTCGCTACAGGTCTTCCCCATTATGGTCATATTTTAGCCGGTACCATTAAAGATGTCGTCCCAAGATATAAGACTATGAAAGGGTATAAAGTACCTCGACGTTTTGGTTGGGATTGCCACGGATTACCTGTGGAAAATGAAATTGAAAAAGCGCAGCAGCTATCTGGATCTTCAGCGATTGAATCTTTTGGAATCGCTAAGTTTAACGAAGAATGTCGGTCGATTGTGTTGAGATATACAAAAGAATGGGAAAGTACTGTGAATCGAATGGGGCGTTGGGTGTCTTTCGATGATACGTATCGTACCATGGACAAGAATTTCATGGAGTCTGTTTGGTGGGTATTTGCTCAGCTATTTAAGCAGGGATTGGTCTACGAAGGTTTTAAGGTTATGCCTTTTTCAGCAAAGCTTGGAACCCCTTTATCTAATTTTGAAGCTAACTTAAATTATAAAGAGGTAGACGATCCTTCTCTTACTATAACTTTTCCGCTAATGGATGATCCTGAAGTGTCTTTGCTGGTCTGGACAACCACTCCATGGACTCTTCCTTCAAATCTTGCCATTATGGTCAAGAAAGACATGGAATATGTCCAAATAAAAGAAAAAAAATCTTCTCACTCTTACATAGTTGCCAAGAATAGACTTTCTTTTTATTTCAGAGATCCAGCTGAGTATGAAATTGTGAGAACTTTTTTAGGAGAGGTTCTCATAGGTAAGCGATATGCACCGATATTTCCTTATTTTGAAGCTAGAGGTAATAACAAAGCATTTAGAATCATTGAGGAAGAAAGTCTATCCAGTGAGGAAGGAACAGGGCTTGTACATGCGGCTCCTGCTTTTGGTGAGACTGACTTTTATGCCTGTTTGAGAGACGGCATTGAACTGGTGTGCCCAGTAGATCATAATGGTAAGTTTACCAAAGAAGTTCCTGAGTATGAAGGGTTGTATGTTAAAGATGCCGATAAGGAAATCATTAAATCTTTAAAGCAACAAGGCAGAGTCTTTCATCATACCCAAATACATCACCGATATCCATTTTGCTGGAGATCAGATACCCCCTTAATTTACAAAGCTGTTAGAACTTGGTTCATCGCAGTAGAGAAAATTAAAGATAAGATGCTTGCGGCTAACGAATTGGTTCATTGGGTTCCTGAACACGTAAAATACGGACGCTTTGGTAAGTGGTTAGAAAATGCAAGAGATTGGGCCGTATCACGAAATCGCTATTGGGGAACTCCCATACCTATTTGGAGAAGCGATGACGGTGAAATAATGGTTATTTCAAGCGTCGCAGAGCTCGAAGAAAAAACAGGTGTAAAAATCGATGACCTACATCGACACTACATCGATGATTTATCTTTTGAAAAAGAGGGTAAGACTTTCCGCAGAATTTCCGAAGTTTTTGATTGTTGGTTTGAATCTGGGTCCATGCCCTATGCGCAAAATCATTTTCCCTTCGAAAATAAGGAAGTCACTGCTCGTTCTTTTCCAGCCGATTTTATCGCTGAAGGTTTGGATCAAACAAGGGGATGGTTTTATACTTTGACGGTTTTATCCGCAGCGTTATTTGATAAGCCGGCCTTTAAAAATGTCATTGTTAACGGGATTATCCTTGCGGAAGACGGTGCAAAAATGTCTAAGAGGCTTAAGAATTATCCAGAACCGGAGCTTGTCATCAATCAATACGGAGCCGATGCAGTACGTCTTTATCTGTTGAGTAGTCCAGCTGTTCAAGCTGACGATCTTCGCTTCTCAGAAAAAGGCGTTGAATTGGTAGCGCGACAAGTCTTAATTCCTCTTTGGAATAGTTTTGTATTTTTCTCTACTTATGCAAAAATCTATGATTGGGATCCTTGTACGGCTTCATTCGAGTCTCCAAAAGCAAATATTGATCAATGGATTTTATCCCAGCTTCAAAACCTTGTTCAACAAGTTACTGAAGCTATGGATGAATATGCATTAAGTAGAGCTGTAGAGCCTTTTGTTGGTTTTATTGATCAATTAACAAACTGGTATATTCGTCGTTCTAGAACTAGATTTTGGTCTGAAAAAAGTTCTTTAGATAGAGATCAAGCCTTTGAAACCCTTTATACTGTGTTGATGAC
>JBEIFG010000114.1:0-5921 GCA_040382555.1 Chlamydiales bacterium
GTTTTTGCATACCTTCTCCAATTGGTATAACTGTATTTGTAATATATGTATCATCAAGAAATTTTTCATAAATTTCAAACGTTTGAGGCAAATTAAAAATAAAAGATGTAAAAGCTTTTGTATTTGGCATTTTTTTTGCCCATATATCGTGCGAGGATGTTTTGAGTCCCTGGAAGGCTAAAGCCAGCCAGAAGATGCTACAGGCTGCAGCTACAGAGATATAGATCATTCCTTTAAATCCAAGAAGAGTTGGAAGGATAGAGGCTACCCCAAAGCAAAGGGTGTAAAAAAGCATTTGTTTTTTTGTGCTCTCGATTCCTCTGGCAAGGGGATGAACGGGAATATTCGCTGCGCTATAGTCAGAGAGTTTATATAAAGTAATGGCGTAAAAGTGGGGCATTTGCCAAAGAGCCACTATCAAAAATAGAAGACAAGCTGCGACATCAATCCTGCCACTCACAGAGCAGTAACCTACCACGGGGGGCACAGCCCCAGCCACGCTTCCCACTAACGTCCCATGCACTGATCTTTTTTTGATAGGGGTATATAAAAACACGTACACAATAAATCCTGTCAGAGCTACTCCTAAAGATAACATATTTGTTCCCCATCCAAGACACATGCAGCCAATAGTCAAAAGAATGAAGCCGAAGAGGATGGCAGACTTTGAGGAAATTTTTCCTTGAACTAAGGCACGATCT
The DNA here is from genome assembly GCA_040382555.1 of Chlamydiales bacterium. Classification (GTDB taxonomy): domain Bacteria; phylum Chlamydiota; class Chlamydiia; order Chlamydiales; family Rhabdochlamydiaceae; genus VGMB01. The sequence continues at coordinate 702 of JBEIFG010000114.1, forward strand.
TGTGTTCTAGACATCATTTTATCAATTTGAACGTCTAAATAATTATTAAACGTACATCCTGCTGCTATCACAAAGCTTAACCCCAAAATCATGGACAAGAGTAGGGAGGGGTTGAATCCAAAATCAGAAGCAAATAAGAAACCTCCCAACGCAGTAACGAGATTTCCTGCGATGATTCCTGGTTTTGTGAGTTTTAAGTATTCTTTAAACATCTATATTCACCTTAGAAAGATTATAAAATTTTTCTTATACTCTTTTTTCTTATTTCCTCCAAAAAAATGTGCTTAAAAAAAATATAAATATAAAATTTTTTTGAATTATCTAGACAAAGTCTAAAAATTTTTGTAGAAAAACCTTATAAGCATATAACTCGATCTACCTGATTTGAGTTAAAAAAAAATGGTCTTGGAGGTGGACGGAATGAAAAAAGCATTTAAAATAGCAGTGATAGTACTCTTGCTAATAGGGATTGCAGCAGCCACTGTGATATATATTCGCACCTATACGATTGCTGTACTCGAGCCGAAAGGGTGGGTAGGTCTAAGAGAAAAAGATTTAATAGTCACTGCATGTTTTCTTATGCTTATTATTGTGATTCCAGTTCTTTTGCTCACAGGAATTTTTGCTTGGAGATATCGTGAAAGCAATACCAAAGCCAAGCACACTCCTGACTGGGAGCATAATTCCATCGCAGAGTACTGCTGGTGGGGAGTGCCTTCAGTAATTATTTTTGTGTTAGCGGTAATCACCTACAAGTCAAGCCATGAGCTCAATCCTTTCAATCCCTTAGCTTTTAATAAAAAACCAATCACGATTCAAGCTGTAGCTCTGCAGTGGAAGTGGTTATTTTTCTATCCAAAACAAGGAATAGCTACCGTGAATTATATCGAATTCCCAGTAGATACCCCCATCAATTTTCAAATCACTGCAGATGCTCCTATGAATTCGTTTTGGATTCCTCAGCTAGGTGGACAAATCTACGCAATGCCTGCGATGGAGAGTAAGCTCTCCCTCATTGCCTCTGAAGTTGGGGATTACCGGGGATTATCGGCCAATATTAGCGGAACTGGATTTGCTGGAATGAAATTTACTGCAAAAGCTCGATCAGAAAGTGAATTCAATCAATGGGTAAAAGAGGCGCAATCTTCCAGTGCAGTGCTAAGTAGGAAAGAATATAATCAACTTGTGACTCCCAGCGAAAATAATCCGGCTGCTACCTATGTGTTGGCAGATACAGAAATGTTTCAACATATTTTAAAAAAATATCAAGAACCTCAAGAGCAGAAGTAAAGCGGATACAAGATCATAAGGAATAAGGAAAACTATGTTTGGAAGATTAAATCTAGATGCATTTAAGCACGACTGGATTGAGAATATGGCAGGGATATCGATGATATTCGGCCTCATTGGTGTCCTGGCTTTACTGACCTACACCAAGCGCTGGAAATGGTTGTGGAAGGAATGGATTACTAGCGTAGATCACAAGAAAATTGGAATTATGTACATCGTTGCATCTGCAGTCATGCTCTTAAAAGGGCTCATTGACGGGGTGATGATGAGGGCTCAGCAAGCAATGGCAGTCGGTGATTCCATGGGCTATCTGGGATCGGACCACTACCAGCAGATTTTTACCGCTCACGGGGTGACGATGATTTTCTTTGTGGGCATGGGGCTGGTTTTTGGCCTGTTTAACTTGATAGTTCCCCTGCAAATTGGAGCCAGAGATGTGGCCTTTCCTTTTTTAAATAACTTAAGTTTTTGGCTCTTTACGGCTGGAGCTCTATATATCTTGGTATCTTTAAATGTAGGCTTTTATGCAGGCACGGGATGGTCAGCTTATCCCCCACTTTCAGGTAAAACGTATAACCCTGGTGTTGGGGTGGATTACTGGCTCTGGAGCGTTCAGGTATCAGGAGCTGGGACCTTACTATCTGGCATTAACTTTTTAGTTACGATTCTAAAAATGAGATGCCCAGGTATGACCCTTATGAGAATGCCTATCTTTACCTGGGCTGCTCTGGCCGTCATGATCCTTGTGATTTTTGCTTTTCCCATCATTACAGCTACTGCGGCGATGCTCACCACTGACCGTGTACTAGATACTAAGATTTTTTCTGAGAGCTTCGGTGGCAACGCCATGATGTATGTGAATTTATTTTGGGCTTGGGGCCATCCTGAAGTATATATATTGATTCTTCCTTTATTCGGAGCTTTTTCTGAAATCGTTCCCGTATTTTCACAAAAGCGTCTTTTTGGCTATGTCACTATGGTGTATGCGATCATAGGTATTTCATTTTTTGCCTTTATTGTATGGCTACATCACTTCTTTACTATGGGAGCTGGTGCGAATGTGAATGCATTCTTCGGGATTATGACCATGATCATTGCCCTTCCCACCGGAGTAAAAGTCTTTAATTGGCTCTTTACAACCTTCCGCGGCAAGATCAAAATGATGTCGCCGATGTACTGGTTTTTAGGCTTTATCGTTACTTTTACGATTGGAGGTATGGCAGGTGTTCTCATGTCAATACCTGGTGCCGATTTCCAGCTACACAATAGTTTATTTCTGATTGCACACTTTCACTTTGTGATTATTGGGGGTGTGATTTTTGGTTTTTTTGCTGCATATACGTACTGGTTTCCCAAATTTACAGGCTTTACCTTGGATGAAAAACTCGGTAAAATTGCCTTTTGGTGCTGGTTAATTGGTTTCCTTTTAGCCTTCACTCCACTTTACCTTCTCGGTTTTATGGGCGCTACCAGAAGATTAGACCATTATGATGTGCCGGAGTGGCAGCCACTTTTCATCATAGCCTTTGTAGGCGCATTGATTATCTTAGCTGGAGTCATGGTACAAGTACTTCAGCTTGCCGTGAGTATCAAAAATAGAAAGAAAAACTTAGATTTAACTGGAGATCCATGGAATGGAAGGACGCTAGAATGGTCAACTACCTCTCCACCACCAGAATATAATTTTGCCCATACTCCTATAGTTCATGAAAAAGATGCCTTTTGGGCACAAAAACATGCAAATACTAAGCCAGAAAAAAAACCTTACCATCCCATTCACATGCCCTCGAATACAGCACTTGGATTCTATATAGGAGTATTTAGCTTTTTATTTGGCTTTGGAATGATTTGGTATATGTTTTGGCTTGTGGGCGTTTCAACCATAGGTATCTTAGCTTGCTCAATATATCACTTATATCAAAAGCATAAAGAACATACCCTTTCGGTTAAAGAAATAGAGAAAATTGAAAACAGGAAGCAAACCATATGAAAGAAAAAGTTCTTCCCCTTAAGGAAAAATCACCAGATCCTCATCATAATTCCTATGCAAGAACCGTGTTTGGATTTTGGCTTTTTCTCCTTTCAGATTTCGTGCTTTTTGGCGTTCTGTTTGCATGCTTTGCCGTCCTTAGAGAAAATAAGTTTGGTGGACCCGGAGCGCTAGATTTATTCAACTTAGATATCGCTTTTTCTCAATCGTTGCTTCTTCTTTGCTGCAGCTTTTTCGCAGGCCTTGGTGGTGTTGCCATACATCGAAAAAATAAGATACAAACGGTTATATGGTTTTCCATCTTGTTTTTTGTGGGGCTTGCCTTTGTTATTCTTGAGTTAAAAGATTTATCAAGATTGATAGCCCTGGGGGCTGATTGGACAAAAAGCGGATTCTTATCTGCATTTTATACTGTGGTAGGTACCCATATCTTGCACGTAATTCTTGGTCTTATGTGGATACCTGTTCTTCTTTGGGGGGTAATCAAACTAGGCATTGCTCATGAAGAAATCACAAGAGGAACTTGTTTAAGATTATTTTGGCAATTTTTAAATATCGTTTGGATTTTTATTTTTGCCTTTGTTTACTTTGCAGAGAGAGGATAACTATGATAGATCGCAACCACGGATGGAATGTCAGTGTCAAACCTGTTGTTTTAGGGTTTATTTTATCCTTCTTCTTTACAGTAGCTCTCTACCGTATCGCTGATAGGCATCACTTAATGGGGACCACTTTTGCTATAACCATCTTTAGTATAGCGATGGTCCAAACGCTTATTCAGCTTGTCTTTTTCATGCAAGTGGGTATGGAGTCCAAGCCTCGGTGGGTTTCTATATCTTTGCTCTTTGCTATACTCGTTATTATTATAGTCATAGGCGGCTCCATTTGGATTATGAATAATTTAAATTATAACATGATGCCGATGGATTCCATGCCAACCCATGGAGCCTTTTAATTCTTCTTGCCCCCTTACCCTTTTAAGGGGGCATTTTTTTTAAAATTATCATTTTATTTATGTCATCAGCATAGAAATTATTTGCATGTTTATAAAAAATAAAAGTTCCATTTATCCCTAATACCCCATCTTTTTTCGAAGTAATATACTTAAAAATAAAAGGCTCGCAAGGTAAGTTACGATGGGTCATTATTTAAATGCAGCAAATTGCTGAATGCAACGAATGAATAGGGCTGGCTCTACCTAAATCGAAGCTTATGGACAAGACGGCTCTATAATAATGCCAAAAAAACATGATCGCAGCCAGCTTGTTGGAAGCAAAAACTAAGCCCTAATTAGACATGTACAGATTTTAGAGATTAGCTCTTTAAGGAATGCATTTTTTTGATTTTAGCCAATTTTCTATAAAAGTTTGGATAAACGCTGTATTTCTTTGCTGAGTTGCTCGCCTGGGTTACTTTGAATATAAAAACCACTATTTTCATGCTCTTGAATTTTTTCATCATAGGGCATGCAGGCTACCATGGAAGCTTTTAGCTGTGATTCTATTTCTTTGGTAAGCGTTTCTTTAGAAATTTTATTTGGGCATTTATTGATTATAATTCCGATTTTCCCTGCGGATATTTTATTGGCGAACTCTAGAAAAATTTTGCAACCTTCAATATGATGCTTATCTGGTTTGAGAACTAAGAATAATTCTTCAGAAATAGAGCAGGCAAGCAATGCATCTTCATTAATACCAGAAGGAGTGTCGATAAACAGGAAGTCGAAGTTAAGTTGATCTGTGACTTGTTTTAATGATTCAATTAATTTATGACTATCAAAGCCATCTCGAATGATTTCCACGATGTCAGAGCTATTAAGACTGCATGGGAACAAGTAAAGATGGTTTTCTATAATTTCTATGGGCACCTCTGAGAGTTTTACCTTATTTTTTAGAAAGTCATTCATTGAGTTTTTTATTTTATTTTGAGAGATCCCAAAA
>JBEIFG010000115.1:0-5905 GCA_040382555.1 Chlamydiales bacterium
AACATTGCCATAGTATAGAGAAAATAAGATAAAAAGAGATAAAATACCGATAAAAAATCTCAGTCGCTTAAATAGGTGTAGATTTAAAATAGGGCTGGGATGGTTGAAATCCCATAATATGTAAAAAATTAGGCTAAATATCCCCACAGAGGTAAGAGCAATTATGGTGTTAGATCGCTGCCAATCCAAAAATTGGCCCAGCGTAATGGCTGAGCCAATGCACAATACCCAAAGACAGAAAAAGAGGTAGCTTATGCAGTTAAAATTTTTCAAATTGTTATAGAGTTGATGTTTTCTTAAAATGAAGAAGGTGGGAACCGAAAGAAAAAGTATCAGAGGTGGGGTTATGTAAAAAAGCCATCTCCAGTCATATTCATAAGCGATTATACCGCCTAAGCTGGCCCCTAAAGCGGGAGCAGAAACAGAAATAAGAAGAGATAAATGATTATTAAACGCTTTGTTTTCAGGATGGGACACCTGGCCAAGTATGCAGCTTATCATGGGAATCAATAATCCGCAAAAAAATCCTTGCAACAACCTTAGTGTCAAAATTTCAAAGAAGTTTTTTGAAAAACAGCACAAATGCGTGACTGTGGCAAAAGCTATGGATAAAACTAAATAAGTAGATAATATTTTAAAATGTCTCATGACAAGACTGCTCAAAGGAATCCCTATTACACATCCAAAAGCAAAAAAAGAAATCATATAAGAAGAGATGTCATCAGAGCCCCCCAGGCTCCATATAATATAAGGAGATGCTATAAACGTAATGGTAAAATTAACAAGAACCACAAAATTCATTAAAATTAAGAAAAGAGATTGACCCTTAGAAATCAGAGTGTTCATAAGATTGAATGGTCTCAGGGACTAGGGGTTTGTGATAAAATTCTCTTAAAGATGGATCCACGTTGGCTAGTATAATTTTATGAATGAAGCTTTCGTCACCGATTTCTTCTTTTTCAAAAATGGGCGTTATATATAGCGGAGATCCTGTGGTTGAAATGGGTACACTCAACCCCTCGAGATCCTGGGTATTTGTAGTTGTCTCCATAGATAGACCGATTCTTAAGGGGTGCTTTTTTAATTGCTCTGGATCTAAACCTACTCTAACCGGTAGTCTCTGCACAATTTTTATCCAGTTGCCCGAGAGATTCTGGGGAGGGAGGATAGAAAAAGCATTACCAGCCCCTCCCGGTATCCCTACAATATGTCCATCGAATACAACGCTATCTCCGTAAAAATCTGCAGTCACTTTTACTTTCTGACCGATTCGTATCCGTTTCATTTGTGTTTCTTTGTAGTTCGCATTCACCCATATTTGATCTAAGGGGATAACGCTCATTAGTGGTGTGCCGGCCTCAATCCACATACCTACCTGGATGGTTCTTTGTGCTACCAATCCTTCCACCGGAGAGTAAATTTTGCAGCGGTATAATCTTACCCATGAATCTCTAACCGCATCAGCTGCTGCTAGGACTAAGGGATGGTTGGCTATGGTGGTATTTTGCACGCTAGCTAGCGCTTTATCGAATAAGATTTCTGTCATTTGGAGTGAAAAGAAGCTTGATCTCAGCCCAGCGATGGCGTGCTCAAAATCCTCCACAGATACGCCCCCTGCAGCGATTACATTTTCTCTATGCTCATAATCTTGGGCTGTTTTAATAAAATCGGCTTTTTTCATCTCAATTTCAGAGCGGTAAGAAAAAACGCTATGCATCATTTGACATACAGTTCTGACGGTATTTGCTAAATTTTCTCTCGATTGATCAAGGGCAATTTTGGCATCTGTTTCATCCAGTTCGACGATGAGCTGTCCTTTTTTCACAAGGTAGGTATCATCTGTGTGGATCGAGGTTACAAATCCAGGATGTAGCGGTGTGATATAAACTTGGTTTCCCTCGACGTAGGCATCGTTGGTGTATTCTCTAAATCTCCAGAAAATAAACCAAAATAAAAATACAGCAGTGGCCAAGATCGAGCAGATGAGCGTGTAGTACAGCGCGATTTTTTTTCGACGGCTTTGGGAACTACATTCCATCTTGACTTACCTCCTGTGCTTTTACAGGTACCAAATCAGAGATATAGCCTCCGCCAAGAGATTTGATCAAGCGGATAGAGGATAGATATTGATTATATAAGAGATTGAGATCCTCCAATTCTTTTTCATACACCTTGACTCTATTCTCATACACTGCAAACAGATTATCTAATCCTTTTTCGTATCGAAGCTCTATGAGATTTAGTAATTCTTTAGCCTCGGATACAATTTGTTGCTGCAGATCTTTTCTTTCAAAAACCGACTGGGCAAAACTTATAATATCCGCTACTTCTTGTGTACTCTGTAGAATGAGTTGGTTATATTGAAATACAGATTCCTCAAAGGCGGCCATTTTGGACCTAACATTCGCACGGATGGCCCCTGCAGTGAAAATCGGTAAATTGATAGCGGGCTGAATAGCTCTAGTTTGTGAAGACCAGTGCAATAGTTTGGCAAAAGCAGTGCTTTCAAGCCCTACAAGACCCATAAGATTCACGCTTGGATAAAAGTCAGCTCGAGCAATGGCTACTTCTTTACTGAACGATTCTACTTTCCAAATTTGTGCCATTAAATCAGGACGCCTACTTAAAAGATCTAACGATAATCGAGAGGGAAGTACAATCTGTTTTGGAAGATCCGCAAATTTTTCATCTAAAAGAATCTCCTCGTCGGGGCCCCTTCCTAAGAGAATATTGAGGAGATGGTAGTTGGTTTGAATCTCTTCACTGATGGAAATAAGGTTTTTTTGTGCAGTCTGATAATTTTCAAAACCTCCTAAGGGGGTAAGCCTAGAGAATAGAGCTTCTTTTTTTAATAGATTCTGAAGCTCTAGAATATCTTGAGTTACTTGCGTAATTTTTCGGAATAATTCTCTTTTTTTCATATTTGTTTTAAGAGCGAAATAGGCTTGAGCTACTGCAGTGGTAGTGATAAGTTCCACTTGCGCCGCTTCAGCCTCGTTGGCTTTAGTTATCCCGATGGCTGCGCGAAATGCATTGAGGTTTTTAGACCAAAAATCGAATTCATAATTAAAAGATAGGGAAAGATCTATTAAATTGGCATTAAGAGGAATATTTTTATTGAATGCTCTAAACAAGCCATTCTGACTTAAGTATTGCCAAGTTTCATCATAATTAAAGAATAGCAAAGGAAATAATTTAGAACGAACTACCACTGCATTTTGTTTAGCTACCTGTACTTTTTGTTGGATGCTCTGAATATTTGGATTAGAGTTAAGAGCTACCTGCATTAGTTGGTTGAGTTTTTCTTCTCCATAAATATGCCACCATTCTTTTTCAGGCCAAGCCCCTTCCACAAAATAGCCTGATTTCATTCCTTCCTGGGTAGATTTTTCCATGCTTGGAAGTTCTAGGACGTTTTGAGTGAGTTCCTTCTGGGAAAGGGAAAGACACGAGCTCAAAAGAAAACAAATTAGATAAGCATATTTATTTTTGAATTTTCTCATCTTATCGATTAATTAATTTAATAACTTCTTGTTAAAACAATTTATTAAATTAATCAATCTACAATTGAATAGCTGTGTTAAAAAAATAGATTAAAGAAGTAAGTGCTAGCAAGTCCTTACCTTTCATAAAAATCAATATTTAGAGGGCATTGGCTATAGGATTAAAGCTTGGCTTGAGGCCCTATTAAAATTTCTTGCACTCCCTAGCTAAGGGTCTTTTTCACGCCTAAGTATTCAATAGATATTAAAGAATTACTTTTTGAACCTTTTAACCATATATTTAAAATAGTCTTGATTAATGTTAGAAATATTCTAATATGAAAAAAAAGTGAAGGCGATATTTCATGGATGCTTTTAGAAAAATGTCCTCTACCTATTTTAAGCTGCATCCTACACAGTCGATTCTATTAGGATATGTTGTGTATTCGCTGGTGTGTGCTTTTATTTTTTTTCAGCCTGTGTTTCATAAAGTAGAAATAGCTTTTATTGATAATTTTTTCACTACAGTTTCTGCAGTCTCGGCTACTGGTTTAACATCGATAAACGTAGCTTTGTCTTATACATTTTGGGGACAGTTATTTATCCTCATCCTCATACAGATTGGGGGTATTGGATACATGACCTTTAGCTCTTTTATCATGCTTGCCATCAGTAAACATGTATCTTCTCATAAAAAAAAGATTCTGTTTAGTAGCTTTTCCTTCCCATCAGACTTTTCTTTGCGGGAATTTATCTACAACATAGTCTTTTTTTCTTTCATCACAGAAATGATAGGTGCTGTTTTATTATCGATTCTTTTTAAACATAGGGGTATCGATAATTATATTTGGAATGGCATTTTTCATAGTATATCTGCATTTTGTACTGCGGGATTTACGATATTAGAAAATGGATTTATCCCTTTTGCTTTTGATGCAGAATTGAACCTGGTGCTCTCTATTTTAATGCTTCTTGGTGGCGTCGGATTCATTGTATTTTTAGATGTGTATAAAAAAATAATTGGCAGCAGATCTGTATTAACTTTTACGAGTAAAATAATCCTTTTCATTACTTTTTTATTTGTTTTTCTGGGGACAGTTTTTTTTCTTGTGTTTGAAAATCCTTATGAACATCTTTCGCTATACCAACAGATGATGGCTTCTTTTTTTCAAGTGGTTTCCGCATGTACCACCGCTGGATTTACTACAGTTAGCATACCTGCTCTTCAAACGGTGACTCTTGTGCTTTTAGGGTTTTTCATGATTTTCGGAGCTTCCCCATCAGGAACTGGTGGAGGCATTAAAAATACCACTTTTGTTGCCCTTGCAGCACTTGTTCGAAGTACACTTAGAAGACAGGAGTATGTAAGTTTATTTGGTATACAAATACCAGAAAAAAGGGTGCAGCTAGCTACAGCTATTTTTTCATTTTATGCGTTTATTTTATTTGCAGGGATTTTTTTAATTTGTTTTCTGGAAAATATGCCTTTTTTACCCCTTGCTTTCGAAATACTTTCGGCGCTAGGGAATGTGGGCATCTCTATGGGCGCCACCCCCAATCTTTCCAGTAGTGGTAAACTTTTAGTGATTATTTTAATGTTTATTAGCCGTGTGGGTGTCCTTACCTTTGGATTCTCGTTAATTCCCCAAGATACTAGTCCTAAACCCCGGCTTCAAAAAAAAGATCTTATTTTATAAAGGAACAGTTGCTTTGCAGGTATCTTAAATCAAGATATTTCTTAGAACTTTGTATGCTATTTTTTCCGTTGAAGTTAATTCTCCTAGCAGAATAAAAAAGTGTTTAAAAAGAAAAATGTAGGTATTTGTTATGACCCAAGAAGGAAAGTGTCCTTTTGCCCACGGATCAAACACTGAAACGAGCAATAATGTAATGTCTTGGTGGCCTAAGTCTTTAAATCTTGATATTCTTCATCAACACGATACCAAAACAGATCCTATGGGCTCTTTGTTTAATTACCGAAAGGAATTGAATCAATTGGATATCGAATCTTTAAAGAAGGATGTCCATAAATTCATGACGCAAAGCCAATCTTGGTGGCCAGCAGACTGGGGACATTACGGCGGGCTGATGATACGACTCGCTTGGCATGCCGCTGGAACCTATCGAATAGCAGACGGTCGGGGTGGAGCTGGTACCGGGAATCAACGTTTTGCTCCACTAAATTCTTGGCCTGACAATACTAATTTGGATAAAGCACGGCGTTTACTTTGGCCTATCAAAAAAAAATATGGGAACCAGCTTAGCTGGGCAGATCTGATGGTTCTTGCCGGGACGATTGCGTACGAATCTATGGGATTAAAAACGTTTGGTTTTTCGTTTGGTAGAGAAGATATCTGGCATCCAGAAAAAGATATCTACTGGGGATCGGAAAAACAATGGCTACAAAAATCAGGTGGAGAGGG
>JBEIFG010000116.1:0-5806 GCA_040382555.1 Chlamydiales bacterium
AATAGAATCAGAGATTCCTAAAGGGGTCACACTTATAAATCCTGAATGGATTTCTATTGGAAAGTATTGCCATATAGAAGAGGGAGCTTACATAAAGGGTCCTTGTATCATCGGAGATTTTTCACAAATACGATCCCATGCTTATATTCGTGGAAATGTAATTACTGGAACTCACTGCCTAATAGGCCACACTACAGAAATTAAAAATTCTATTTTACTTAATCATGCTGCTGCACCTCACTTTAACTATTTGGGTGATTCTATTTTAGGTAATTATACTAACTTGGGAGCAGGAGCTAAGTGCTCTAACTTACGACTTGATAAAAAAAATATTCATATCATTGTAGCAGGCAAAGTATTCAATACAAATAGGCAAAAATTAGGATTGATTTTAGGAGACTATTCCCAATTAGGTTGTAATAGCGTAACTAATCCAGGAACCATTTTTGGACAAAAAGTCCTTTGTTACCCCTGCGTTACCGTTTCTGGCTACATTCCTAATCATTCACTCATCAAGGGACAAAAATTTATAATTGAGGAAACTTAAATGACCACGCAATGCATCCCAGAAAAAAAAAGGATCTACAAGGGAGTTTCCAATGGTTCTCACTTTTTTTTTCACAGAGATAAAATTGAACAAGAAATAGCCAAAAGCATTTCATTTTTAGGAGAAAAAAGTAAACTTAGAGATGCGTGTGAGTATGCTTTAACTAATGGTGGAAAACGTTTTCGTCCCTTAATCGTTCTTATGGTAGCTGAAGGCCTTGGAAGGGGTCTTAACGTGTTCGAAGCTGCTTTATCTGTTGAATATTTTCATACTGCTTCATTGATCGCTGATGACCTTCCGTGTATGGATAATGATGATGAAAGAAGAGAGAAACCCTCCGTTCATAAGGTATATGGGGAAACAATTGCTTTATTATCTAGCTATGCACTGATTACAGCGGCTTTCGAAAAAATTCATCGTAACGCAAAAATTATGAAAGATGCAGGAGCTCCACATAACCAAAATAGTGACAGAGCTTGCGTACTAGCTCTTGAAACAGCCACCCATTGTGCTGGTATTCTTGGAGCGACTGGTGGACAATTTATGGATATTTTTCCTCCATCTATTTCTCTGGATGTAGTAAAGCAAGTGATATATAAAAAAACAGTTACCCTCTTCGAGGTTTCATTTGTTTTTGGTTGGATATTTGGTGGTGGAGATTTAGACCAGATTGATTACGTAAAAAAGGCAGCTTACCATTTAGGTATGGCTTTTCAAATTGCAGATGACATAGGTGATCTTCTCCAAGATGATAAAAATCAAAGGGATATTAATCTTGCTAGGTTAGTGGGTAAAGAAAGGGCTTTATGTATTTTTGATGAGGAAATGAAGCTGTTTGAAAAACAGCTGAGCGAACTTCATTTATTCACCCCTTCTTTTAAAAAGATGAGTGATATGTTGTGCGCTCAAGCTGCTAAATATATAGGCTCTTAAGATAATGAGTCGGTAATTTCAGAAACGGCATCACTTGAAACCTTATTGATTTCTTGTAGTCCCTTTTCTGATACTTTAGTTAAAATGAGTTTTTCTATTTCTTCTACAAGAGCTGGATTTTTTTTCAGCTCTTCACGAGCAGATTCTCTTCCTTGTCCTAGTCGGGTTCCTTGGAAACTAAACCAAGTGCCTTTCTTATCGATTATTTGCAAATCTACTCCTAAATCAATAATAGATCCTATGCGAGAGATCCCCTCATTAAATAAAATATCGAATTCTGCGGTCTGGAAGGGAGGAGCCATTTTATTTTTAACAATTTTCACTTTGACCCTGTTACCAATTTCGGCATTATCTGCACCTTTAATTCCTCCAATTCTTCGAATATCCATGCGAACAGAAGCGTAGAATTTTAAAGCTCGACCTCCTGTAGTCGTTTCTGGATTACCAAACATCACACCAATTTTTTCTCTAATTTGGTTAATAAAAATGGCACAGGTATTGCTTTTGGAAAGGGTTGAAGTCAATTTTCTTAAGGCTTGCGACATCATTCTTGCTTGTAGGCCCATAAATGAATCACCAATTTCCCCCTCTAACTCTGTCCTTGGAACCAATGCAGCTACTGAGTCGATGATAATTACATCTACAGCATTCGATCTTGCTAACATTTCAGCAATATTGAGGGCATCTTCTCCTGAATCGGGTTGAGAAATCATAAGCTCTTCTAGATTTACTCCTATTTTAGCAGCGTAGCTAGGATCTAATGCATGCTCAGCATCTATGTAGGCTGCAATCCCCCCCGTTTTTTGCACATTGGCGACAATATGCGTGGCTAGAGTAGACTTACCTGAGGATTCTGGGCCGTAAATTTCTATAATTCTTCCTTTAGGCACTCCACCGATTCCTAGAGCTGCATCTAAAGAGATGGCTCCTGTTTTAATCACACCTATTTCTTTAGTGGCTGAGTGCTTGCCTAAAGTCATAATGGACCCTTGTCCAAATTGTTTTTCAATATGAGAAATCGCAAGCTCTAATGCTTTTTTTTTGGCATTTTGGTCTATGATAGAAGTCATGTTTTCTCCGCGTAAATTTTCATCACTACCCCTTTAGTGTATCTGTATCTCATCCTTTTGAGAAGTTAAAAATCTCTTACTCTGTTGGGTAATCTTTATAAAACCATTTATTTAAATTTTTTTTTAAGTTAAGACAACATTTAGGAAGAAGTCTTTAACGTCATCAAAAATACGAGGATGGAAAATTATATGAAAATGTTAGCTGGAGACATTGGAGGCACCAAAACACATTTATCTTTAGTAGATGAGAATCAACCTAAAAAAATTCTCAAACAAAAAACGTATTCCAGTCAGTCATATTCTTCTTTAGATGACATCGTTATAGATTTTTTATTAGAGGAAAAGGCCATTTCGTTGGCTTCTTTTGGGGTGGCAGGACCTGTAGAAAACGGTAAATGCCGTGCTACTAACTTACCCTGGATTATCGATGCCCAAGTCTTATCTCAAAAAGTGGGTATTTCTACAGTGCATTTGATAAATGATTTAGAGGCTAATGCTTGGGGCATTGCTTCCGTGGACCCTGAGAAGATTATGACTTTAAATCAGGGAACTTGTGGTGTAAAAGGGAATCAAGCTTTGATTGCAGCAGGTACTGGGCTTGGAGAAGCCGGTTTATATTTTGATGGTCATCAATATCACCCTTTTGCCAGCGAAGGGGGGCATTGTGATTTTTCTCCTTTAGATGAAGAGCAGATAGATTTATGGAGATATTTGAAATCTTTATATGGTCATGTATCTTATGAAAGAATTCTCTCAGGACCGGGAATATATATTCTTTATAAATTTTTAATAGAATCAGGTAGAGAAAAGCCGATACAAGAGGTAGTTGAGAAATTAGCAGAAGATAATCCCTCGAAAATTATTGCTGAGTACGCTCTCAATAAGGCATGTCCTGCTTGTATTCATACCATGAAAATATTCACCTATATCTATGGGTCGGAAGCGGGAAACGTTGCACTGAAATTTTTGGCCACTGCAGGAGTGTATATAGGGGGAGGGATAGCACCTAAAATAGCTCCTTTGCTAACTGATCCTGATTTTATGAAAGGATTTTTAGCGAAAGGTAGATTCATGAATATGCTAGAAGCAATTCCTGTAAAAGTGATTTTAGACGAAAATGCAGCCCTTTTAGGAGCTATTAGATATGCCATCGAAAAAAAATAAAGAGTACATAGAAAGGGGGGAGAGAAAGCGCCTTTCGGAAATAGCCGAAGAGAGTTTTTTTCCATCCTGGTCTAAATGGGGACCTTATGTCTCAGAACGCGCATGGGGTACCGTTCGAGAAGATTATAGCTCGAATGGGGATGCATGGAATTATTTCCCCTTCGATCAAGCACATACTAAAGCCTATCGATGGGGAGAAGATGGCATTGCAGGTATTTCAGATCGTTATCAGCTGCTTGTCTTTGCTCCAGTATTTTGGAATGGAAAGGATCCAATTTTAAAGGAAAGGTTGTTTGGTTTGTCTTCTAAAGAAGGAAATCATGGTGAGGACGTAAAAGAATATTATTTCCATCTGGATGCCACACCCACCCACTCGTACATGAAATACCTATATAAATATCCCCAGCAGAGATTTCCTTATGAGCAGGTAAAAGAAGAAAATAAAAAAAGATCTCCTTTTGATCCTGAATTTGAATTAATTGATACTGGAGTTTTTCAGGATAATGAGTATTTTGATATCTTCATTGAATATGCTAAAGCCTCTTCTGAAGATATCCTGATTAAAATAGAAGTTTTTAACCGGTATCATTTACCTGCTCCTATCCACATTTTACCGCACCTATGGTTTAGAAATCGTTGGAGCTGGGGTTCAGAGGAGCAAATTAAGCCAGATATATCCTTGGAGTCTGATCATTCCCATCTTTTTTGTGTGTGCGCCAGTGATGAAATGTCTGAAAAATTATCCAATCTCCCCTTTGACTATCAATTAGGTAAAAGATATTTATATGGACCTAAAGGGAATGCGATTTTATTTACAGAAAATGAATCTCCTGTTGCGGATATCCAATCCAACCGATTCAAAGACGCGTTTCATCAAGCGATTATTCAAGGAAGAAAAACAGAATTATCTTTTCAGGGGAGTAAGTCTTGTTTTTATTATTATTACCCCGAGGTTCAGCCACATAAATCGGTGCAGCTCTATCTCAGACTCAGTGATAAAAAATTATCCAATCCTCTTAAGGACGTGGAAGAGGTATTTAAAAAAAGAATAAAAGAATCGGAACAATTTTTTTCGTCATTACACCCAAAGGGTGCTTCAGAAGAAGAAAAAATGATTCAAAAACAAGCTCTTTCTGGTTTGATTTGGAATAAACAAATTTATCTTTTTGATGTGAGCTTGTGGCTTGATGGAGATAACAAAAGTCATCCTCCCTCACCCTCCCGTTTACATATACGAAATCAACACTGGAGACACTTAAACTCCATGCGTATTTTGTCAATGCCGGATAAGTGGGAATATCCATGGTTTGCTGCCTGGGATCTAGCCTTTCAAAGTATATCTTGGGGGCTTGTAGACATCAATTTCGCTAAAGAACAAATATGGCTGCTATTATTTGATCAATTTCAGCACCCCAATGGACAGATCCCTGCTTATGAATGGGAATTTTCAGATCTCAATCCCCCTATCCAAGCATGGGCGGTTCTTAAGTTATTCAATATGGAATCGGAGAGATTGGAAAGAAAGGATTACATTTTTTTAGAAAAGTGTTTTCACAAGTTACTCATGAACTTCTCGTGGTGGGTGAATAAAGTGGATAGTTCAGGGAATAACGTATTTGAAGGAGGATTCCTTGGATTAGATAATATTGCTGTGCTGGATCGCTCGATAAAACTACCTCATGGGATATCATTACAGCAATCGGATGGAACTGGTTGGATGGCATTTTTTTGTCTTAATTTAATGAAAATGTCCTTAGAGCTTTCTTCGATCAAT
The DNA here is from genome assembly GCA_040382555.1 of Chlamydiales bacterium. Taxonomy (GTDB): domain Bacteria; phylum Chlamydiota; class Chlamydiia; order Chlamydiales; family Rhabdochlamydiaceae; genus VGMB01. Next base: position 5,489 of record JBEIFG010000116.1, read on the forward strand.
CCAGTTTACACTTCGTTGGCCACAAAATTTTTTGAGCACTACATATACATTGCTCATGCTATGAAAAAAAGGGGGGATAAAGATTACGGTTTGTGGAGTGAAAAAGATGGTTTTTTCTACGATGTATTAACTTATCCTGATGGATCTTTTGAGGAATTTCGAGTTCGCTCACTGGTAGGGATTATTCCTTTGTTTGCTGTTGAGTGTTTTTCAGAAAAAGAAATAAAAAAATATTCTGATTTCTATCAAAATTTTCTGTGGTTTATGAGAAATAGACCTGACCTCGTAGATAATTGCGTAATACCGATTGAAAAAGAA